>BQJN01000075.1 GCA_021604725.1 Lysobacteraceae bacterium
ACAGTTCGACGGTCGTCAGTGGCAACGAACACTGGACGATGCGCAGCGCAACGTGTCCAGCGCCCTGGACCGTGCTGGACGCTTCCTTGGCCTGGCGGCACTAACCGCTGTTGTGTTGGTGGGCGTTGGCATTTTGATGGCGGGCCGCCGCTTCGCTGAACGCCATGTCGACTCGGTCGCTTTGTTGCGTTGCCTCGGTGCCTCGCAAAACGTTGCCGTGTCATCATTAGCCCTACAGTTGTTGTTCATTGCCATTTTGGCCGGTGTGGTTGGCGTACTGCTTGGGCTGGGAGCGCAACAGATTCTGGTCACCATGCTCGGTGAGACCCTGCCCGACGGTTTGCCGCCTCCGGGTATCGGCACTGCTTTTAGCGGTCTGGCCTTATCGGTCGTCATGCTATTGGGCTTCGCGCTGCCACCCTTGATTGCGCTTCGCGGCGTGCCACCCATGGTGATCTTGAAGCGAGATCATTCGGACAACGTAAAAACACCCTGGTGGCTGTCTGGCCTGTCGCTGCTGGCCTTGTTCGCCATGGCCCGATGGCTGGTCGACGACGCCAGCCTGGCAGCCTGGACCTTGGGCGGCGTCGCTGCCACCGGTGCGCTGCTGGCGATAGCGGCGACCGTGCTGATTCAATCGTTGCGAAAATCAAGCTCTGGTGCCGGCTTGAGTTGGCGCTATGGCCTGGCCAATGTGGCCCGACACCGCGGGGCCAGTCTGTTGCAGATCGTCGGTCTGGGACTGGGTTTGATGGTGATTGTGCTGCTGGCCGTGGTACGCACTCAGCTTCTGGAGCAATGGCGAGCTTCACTACCGGATGGAACTCCCAACACGTTCCTGGCCAACATACAGCCTCATCAGGCCGACGCCGTAGCTGACGCCATTGCCGACCTGGGCGTACCACGACCGACCCCCCGCCCGATGGCGATCGCCCGAATTTCTGGCATCAATGGAACGATGCCCTCGGCGGACGACTTCGAAGACCCAAGAGCGCAGCGGCGCCTGGAAGGCACGGTGAATGTGTCCTGGTCAGATCAGTTCCCGGCCGGCAATGAGCTGCTGGAAGGCCAGTGGTGGCAACCCGGAAGCGACGTCGCTGAAGTGTCCTTGGCCAGCACCTGGGCTGAGGCGCTGAATCTGAAACTCAACGACACAGTCACCTTTCGCATTGGCGCAGAAGACATTGAGGTTCGAGTTTCCAGCATCCGTCAAGTCGAGTGGGATTCGTTTCAGGTGAACTTTTTCATCCTGCTTTCCCCAGCCACCGAGCGGGACGTACCAAGGAGCTATGTCACCAGTTTCTATCTCGAGCCCAGTCAGGCCGCTGGTTTGAGCAATCTGGTGCGCCAGTTCCCCAATTTGTCGCTGTTCGACATCGAGGCCATTATTGAACGGGTTCGCGGGGTGATGGACCGCGTCAACCTGGCCGTCGAATTCGTATTCCTGTTCACACTCGCCGCCGGGATCATTGTCTTGCTGGCTGCGTTGCAATCGAGTCATGCCGAGCGACAACATCAGGCGGCCCTGCTACGCGCTTTCGGCGCGGCCCGCGCCCGCCTGCGAGCCATGCAATTGGCCGAATTTGGCCTGATTGGTGCATTGGCTGGAACGCTGGCGACCAGCGCCGCCATTGCCATCGGTTGGGTGGTGGCCGACCGTTTGTTCAATATTCCCTATGACCCGCAATGGTGGCTAGTGCTACCTGCGGCCCTGGCAGCGGCCATTGGCATCGGTCTGACTGGACTGCTGGCCTCAGCGTCGATCGTGCGCTCGTCGCCCATGGGTACATTGCGACGACAGTAGGTCCGGTCAGTGCTTCCTTAACCGCAGATTGCCGCCACGATCGCGGCACACCTGCCAGTGCTCGGCGACAAAACAGGTTCCTACCGGGTCGATTACGATCAGCGGCCCGTCGAAAACCTGATCCAACGGCATGCTTTGGCGGTTGATGACGCCATTTGTTGGACACTCGGTCGCGCTGTTCATTGATGGCGTATGGTCGAATGCTCGACCAGACTCAGTCACGGCGCATCGCAGGCTAGCCACCTCAATGGGTCGCGCCAAACGATAGCCGTACCTCGATTCGTGCTCAGCCTCAAAGGCCTGAGTGCAGCGCTGCAGATCAATCCAGGGCAGCTCGATGGAGAACCCCTGGCCGAGGTAGCGCATGTTGATCACCGCTTCCAATGTGAGCTGGTCGGCAGCAATACCCTGTTCCTGCAACTCGCTCTTGGCTTCAAGCGACATCCGACTGAGCAAGGCCTGCACATCATCGTCACTCAGTTGATCAACCGTTTTCAACACGCCATGCACGCGCTGCCGGCCGGCGCTGGCGACGGCCATGCCCAGCGCCGATAGCACACCAGCGTGCGCCGGGATCATGGCCCGATCCAGACCCAATGTATCAGCCACACCGCAGGCATGCAGGCCGCCTGCACCGCCGAAACAGGTCAGTACGAAGGAACGCGGATCATAGCCCTTGCTCACCGACACTCGGCGCACGGCCTGTGCCATTTGTTCGTCAGCAATTTGAACGATACCCGAGGCCAGATCCAGCGCGGTCATGCCGCAGGTCTGGCCCAGAGCGTCCAGGGCACTGATGGATTTATCGCGCTGCAAGCGGATCTGCTCGCCAAACCCTGCCCCATCGGGCAGTCGACCCAAAGCCAGGTTGGCATCGGTAACAGTGACCTGGGTGCCGCCCAGCCCGTAGCAGGCAGGTCCCGGGTCGGCACCGGCTGAGCGCGGCCCAAGCTGCAATCCCCCTCCCGAATCCAACCAGGCCAGCGATCCACCACCGGCCCCAATAGTCTCCATTCGCACCATCGGTACTGCGATGGGGTAACGTCCAATTCGTCCATCGCTGGTCATGGCGATAGTCTGGTCGATCAATGCCACATCAGTTGATGTTCCTCCCATGTCGAGGGTGATCAGACGGTCAATTCCTGCCGCCAAAGCGATCTTTCGCGCCCCCTCAAGGCCACCAGCCGGGCCGGAAAGAAGTAAATCAACCGAACGCTTGGCCGCCTGGTCAACGCCTACTGTCAAGCCAGAGCTTTGCATCACACTGATCGACCATGCTGCAAGCCCCTGCTGCAGGCGCGAAAGATACCGGTGCATCTTTGGTCCAACGAAGGCATTGAGGTAGGTGGCGATACCCCGCTCGTACTCGCCAATCTCCGGCAGCACCTGATGCGAAGCACAGATGAAGACATCTGGGCCGAGACGCGCCTGTAACGCCTCAACCACAGCATTTTCCAGGCTTGGACTGACGAAGCTGAACAACAGACTGACCGCCACTGCCTCGGGCTTTGCAGCGGCAATCTGGTCAAGCAGATCCTGCAAAGAGTCATCGCTCAGTTCTGAAACTGCCGAACCATCAGCACCCGTTCGAGCATCGACTTCAAAGCACAGTGATGGCGCGACCGGCGGTTGCAGCGGCTGCGGGTTGAGCTGGTAAAGCTCCGCGCGAGCTTGCCGACCAATAGTCAAGGTGTCGGCAAAGCCCTTGTTGGTGACGAACGCGGCACGCGCGCCCTTGCCCTCCAGAACAGCATTGGTCGCAACTGTTGAGCCATGCACCAGTCGGTGCGCACCCGCCAGGCGAGACAGGCCTTCGATGATCGCCTGCTCTGGCGCATCAGGTGTTGACCGCACTTTCCAGCTCTCAATCCGGCCGCGACGAAGACAAACGAAGTCGGTGAACGTACCGCCGGTGTCAACCCCAACAATCAGGTGCTCAGTTGTCATGGTGCGCATGATGCCAGAAACCAGGCAATCAAGCCGCCTTGCAAAGGAACCGACGCGCCCACGCAGCATTCATGGCGTGAGGCAATTTGGAGCCATCAACCATGACGCGATGGCAGCCGGTCCTGCATTCGGGGCAATCCATGCCCCTCACCCTGCGGGCCAGCTGAAGCTGTTCCAATCGTTCCAGACGATTTTGATCCTCGGAAGAAAAAGAAGGGAAGCGTGCCAGTGCCAGCGGCGCACTGTTCGGGCCGGTTGGTGAGTAAGCGAAGCGATGAGTCCAGAGGATCGAGCCCATCAATCATGATGCGAGTGCAGCCGGTTTTTTCCGCTCGGAAAAAGAAGGGAAGCGAGCCACTTTTTAAACCCTTGGAGCCTCTGCGGCATCGAAGCACCCATGAACGGAACCTTTTTTAACTGCCGCAAGTAGAAAACACGAGGACAGACAGATGTACAAACAATCACGCACCGTATTGGCGACGCTGTTGATCGCCTCTCTGGCCATCTCCATGCCAACGCTGGCACGGGTGACCATCGAAGATGGCCACAAAGCACCCAACAAAGACTACCGCTCCGCCAACGACAGCTTGCGTGTTGGCAGTGACGTCGAAGTTGGTGATTTGTCAGCCACCAACGGCGCAATCCGAATTGGCGACAACTCGGTCATGAAGGAGGTCAGCAGCGTCAATGGTTCAGTGCAAATGGGCAACAACTCACACGCCCGCTCAGTCGATTCAGTCAACGGTGGCATCAAGATGGGTGAGTACACCACGGTCGAGCGCAACGTTGAGTCGGTCAACGGCTCGATTCAGCTGCGCGGCAATGGCGAGATTGGTGGCGACGTATCGACTGTCAATGGCGGTATCTCACTGAAGTCTACGCGGGTCGGTGGCAACGTCGAGACCTACAACGGCGACATTGAACTGGAGGCCGGCACCGAAGTCATGGGTGACCTGATGGTGCATAAATCCAAAGGCAAGAGCTGGCGTAAGCCGGACGCCAATGAAATCTACATCGGTGCCGATGTTGTGATCCATGGCGACTTGTACTTTGAAAAAGACGTTGAGCTGCACGTCGACCCGTCAGCCAGGATCGGCAAGATCATTGGTAGCGAGTTTGTCGAGGGCGGACTCAAATAAGCGTCGAGCAAAAATATACGACTCTAACGCCCTGGCCACTGTCGCAGCCAGGGCGTTTTTGCTTTCGCCAGCAACGGGTTTTGTAACCATTCGCCGGGCCACGCGTTGTATACATGAAACGAATGATTTCGTAGAGCAAATGTCCTTTTCTAACAGGAACTTGCAAGCTCGAATTGGCAACCATGACTGATGGCCCACAGCACTTTCGGCCCATGCGTGAAAGCCACCATTCGTGTTCTGATATTGATCAACGTCGATCACAATTTTGTCCCTGCCTGACTCCGGGGAACTTTGATCAGGAGTCAAGCGAGTAACGGTGCAACATGCAATCTAGCAAACTGAAATCAATTTTAAGTAAAACCCTGCCCGTGCTGATCATCGTGCTGGGTGTCGTTGTCGTCCAGGTCATGGTCGCAGCCAAGCCACCGCCAGAGCAGAAGGAAGAGGAGCAGCGCCTGATTTCGCTGTTCGTCGACCCAGTCACCTCAGAAACGGTCACTCTGGCTATCGAAACCCAAGGCGAAGTTCGACCGAAAACCGAAATCGAGCTGATCCCGCAGGTTTCGGGGCAAATCGTTGAGGTCTCTGACCAGTTCAATACAGGTGCCAGCTTCGAAGCCGGTTCTACTTTGATCAAAATCGATGACGCTGACTACCGTTTGGCGCTGATCAGAGCAGAAGCGCGCGTCGCTGAAGCCAATGTCATGTTGGAGCAACAGTTGGCCGAAGCGGACGTCAAGAAAAAGCAGCTGCAGGGACGCACTTCGAACGTCACTCCGCTGGCTTTGAACGCACCGCAAGTGGCCGAAGCCAAAGCCAAGCTGGAGTCGGCACAAGCTGATCTGCAAGAAGCACGACTTAACATGGCGCGCACCGGAATCAAAGTGCCGTTCAATGGCCGTGTTCGCGAGAAAAACGTTGGTGTTGGTCAGTATGTCTCCGCTGGCACCTCGCTGGGTCGTGTGTTTGCTACCGACACAGTCGAGGTTCGGCTGCCGCTAACCGATTCGCAGCTGATCGAATTGAACCTGCCGATCGGTTTCGAGGTTGCCGGTGACGGGGAGAACGGCGGATCTGGTGCACCACGCGTCGCCCTTACCGCCGACGTAGGCGGCGAAACCCACACCTGGCAGGGTCGCATCGTGCGCACCGATGCCGCCGTCGAGCAGTCGACTCGACTGGTCTATGCCACAGCTGAAATTGATGACCCCTACGGCAAGGGTCGTGACCACGGCATGCCGCTGGCGGTAGGATTATTTGTTAGCGCCGAAATTGAAGGTATCAACGAAACCGAAGCGCTGGTCATGCCGCGAACGGCGTTACGCAATGCCGACAAGGTCTACGTGATCAACGACGAAAGCAAGTTGGAGATTAGAACCGTCGACGTGCTTTCAACCTCTAACGACCGTGTCCTGGTCACCAGCGGCGTCGTTGTTGGCGAGCGGGTGGTCACCTCAACCATACCAACGGCGACCGACGGCATGCTGGTCAACGCCATTGACCGCACCGACTCAGAAATCGAGTTGGCACAAAACTGATTTCATAACCGCGGCTGAATCGGCGGCGGTCACACACTTTGACGCGGAGCCGGCATAGGGACTTGCCGGCGAATCCGTAACCCAGGAACAAGTACATGCTGACCGCACTCAGCAGCAAGGGGTTCTGATGAATGGTCTAATCAACTGGTGGGCACGCAACACCGTCGCCGCAAACCTGGTCATGATCGGCATTTTTGTCGCCGGCTTTATCGGGTTTTCCAACCTCGAGCGGGAAATGGACCCGCAAGTTCGCTTCCCGGGCTTGCAGATCGTCGTTCCATGGCCGGGCGCTGCACCGCAGGAAGTCGAAGAGCAGATTGTCGCGAGAATCGAAGAGTCGGTCAGCGATATGGACGCCATCGAATGGGTTCGTTCATCCTCGGGTGAAGGTGTCGGCGAGGTCTACATCCTGGCGGAGCAACAGGTCGACTTCACGCAGTTCATGAACGATGTGAAGATTCGTATCGACTCGATCAGTACCTTTCCACGGGATATTGAGCCGCCGCGCGTCCAGCAGTGGGTCAATCGCGACGAGTTCCTGCGCATCGCAGTGCACGGCGACCTGGACGAGCGCGAGTTGAAACGTCTGGCCGAGACCCTGCGTCGTGAAGTGGCCGTGCTGCCGGCCATTACCGTTGTGCAGCTATTCGGCACTCGAAATGAAGAAGTCTCTATTGAGGTGAGCGAAGACGCACTGCGCCGTTACCAGATGAGCTTCGCCGAAGTCGCATCAGCAATACGCAACAACTCAATCAATGATTCGGCCGGCGCGGTACGCACTGAAGTGGGCACCTATCAGTTGAAGGTGCGCAGTCTGGCTGACACCGAGGAAGAGTTCGGCAACATCATTGTGCGCCAATCGCCCGACGGCGGCACCATTCGCGTCCGCGACGTTGCCACTGTTGTAGACGGCTTTGAAGACGACGAGATTCTGGCCACGCTAAACGGTGAACCAGCGGTTCTGATCCAGGTGATGACCACTGAAACCATGGACATCGTCACCGCCTCAGAGTCGGCACGCAACTGGATAGAAGAGCGTCAAGCGACGCTGCCCTCTGGCGTCAAGCTGACCCTTTGGACGGATCAGGCGGAAGCCTTCAAGGGGCGCATGGCGACGATCAGCGGCTCAGCGGCCCAGGGCCTGTTGTTGGTACTGATCATTCTGCTGCTGACCTTGCGCCCGATCGTCGCCTTCTGGGTGGCTGTCGGTATTGCGACCGCCTACGCCGGTGCCTTCGTACTGTTGCCGTCAGTCGGCGTGTCACTGAACATGCTATCGACCTTTGCCTTCCTGCTGGTGCTTGGGGTGGTGGTCGATGACGCTATCGTCGTTGGTGAGAGCATACATACCGAATCCCACCACAATGGCGGTGGTGTCACCGCTGCCGTGCTCGGTGCGCAGTTGGTCGCCAAGCCCGTCATCTTCGGTGTATTGACCACCATCCTGGCCTTCATGCCGTGGCTGTTTCTGGGCGGTTCGACTTCTGAGTTCACGCGCCACATCACCTGGGTTGTGATCCTGGCGTTGACTTTCTCGCTGATTGAATCGCTGTTGATCCTGCCGGCTCACCTGTCGAAGCTGAAGCCACGAAAGGACATGGGCCGTTTCAGCAAATTCCAGAAGGGCATCGCTGACAGCATTTTGAACTTTGCCCAAAACAAATACCGAGCGATCGGGCAATGGTGTGTAAAGCATCACTACCTGACCGCCAGCGTATTCCTGGCGTTGCTGATCATCGGCTTTGGCATGTTTGGTGCGGGCTATGTGAAGAAAAGCTTCATGCCGGAAATCGAATCTGATGAGATCATCGTCAATGTGGTGCTGCCGGAAGGGGCTCCATATAGCCGCGCTCTGGAGATTTTGGGCCAATTGCAACGGGCGGAAAAGCGCCTTGAGGAAGAGGTCAACGAGCGCACCGAGGGCGAAGGCGAACTGATCGAGAACTGGTACACCCGCTCTCGCCGCGATAGCGTTATTGCCATCGTCAAGCTGGCGCCTCCCGAAGTGCGTGACATGTCCGCCAAAGACGCCTCCGTTCGCTTGCGTGAACTGATGGGAGACGTACCGGATGCCAAGGAAGTGTCAGTGCAGTACACCCAGGGCAACAATGACCCAGGCTTTGAGCTGTCGATTCGTCACCCTGATCTGGATGTGCTGCGCCAGGCAACTGCAGACCTTGAAGACAAGCTGCGAACCTATGAGTCGCTGTACGACGTCCGTAACAACCTCGAAGGCGCATCCGAAGAAATTCGGCTGACTTTGAAGCCAGGCACCACCAAACTCGGTTTAACTCTGGCTGAAGTCAATCGACAGGTGCGTCAGGCCTACTTCGGCGAGGAAGTGCAACGGCTGCCGCGTGGCGGCCAGGATGTACGCGTCAAGGTTCGCTACCCGCTTGAGTCACGTCGTTCGATCGAAAGCCTGAAGCATTTTCGTGTTCGCACCGCTGACGGTCGCGAAGTGCCATTGTTGTCAGTCGCGGACCTCGAATACGCGCCCGGGATCAAGCGCATTCAACGTTGGAACGGCAACCGTGCCGCGCGGGTCAGTGCCGACCTCAAAGACAACGTCCGCGATGACATCATGGATGACCTGAATGAGAACTTCTTCCCGGATTGGGAGAAGCGTTATCCGGGCATCATCCGCGGTTCGGTCGGCCAGGCCGAGGGTGAGCAACGATTCATCAAGGAAGTGATGGGTCTATACCTGATCGTGTTCTTCTTGATGTATACGTTGCTGGCGGTCGCCTTCAAGAGTTACTCACAGCCGATCCTGATCCTGGTCGCCATGCCGTACGCATTCCTTGGTGCCATCCTTGGACACGCGGCCCTTGATATGACCATGGCCATCTTTAGCTACTTCGGCATCGCAGCCGCAGCTGGCGTGGTGGTCAATGACAACCTGGTGTTGATGGACTACTGCAACAGGCTTCGGGCCAAGGGCATGGCACCGCTTGAAGCGGTGGTTGAAGCCGGCGTTGCCCGCTTCCGACCCATCCTGTTGACCTCGGTGACCACCATTGTCGGTCTGACCCCAATGATGCTGGAGCGCTCGATTCAGGCGGCCTTCCTGCAACCCATCGTGGTGGCTTTGGCCTTTGGTGTGTTCATGGCCTTCTTCGTCACCCTGCTGCTGGTGCCGTCGATGTATGCCATTGGCGTCGATATCGCTCGCACACGTGCTCGCTTCTTCCGCTGGGTAGCTGCAAAGTTCCGACGCGGCGACCGTGCGGCGAGCCACAGCGCCTAAGCACACTCGCAACAGCACCCAATATCCCTAATTTGGCCGCACGCTTGTGCGGCCTTTTTTTTGTTTCAAGGCCACCTTGTCGACTTTTTCACCAGCCTCGTCAACAACCAGCGACTCCGTGCCCGGCGGCAAGAGTAAGAACTAAAAATCTCGCCAGGCCGACGGGTTCTTCAAGGTCTAAGTCAGCAAGTCGACAATTGCGGGGCCCCAGCGGTGCTTGGTGAAGTAATAGGTAGCCAACACCAGAAACATGGTCGCCGCAAAAACACAAATTGAAGCTGCCCATTTCGCAGCCGACGAACGCATTGGTGCCGTTCGTCCGATAAACGCTTCTGCGACCAAGAGGTTGGGTACGTAGAAAAAGAATGCCATGAAATGGTCGAATGGCCCGCTGAAATCTGCGGTGTGGCCGAGCCCGCCTGTAAACATGAACCAGAAGCCGTAGTCCATGCGATAAAGCCAGGAGCCAATCGCCAGCGCGAATAGGCGAATCGCCCACGCCCGATGTCTTTCAATCCGCCGAGCCCGAGCATGCCGAAAGGTCTCAATCGCTACCCATGCCATCAACACACCGTACCCGGCAAAACCGATGTCCATCACCAGTCCACCAATCGTCCCTTTGATCGCTATAAACAGCAAGCCACCGAGCGCGGCCATTAGGCAGCAAGACACATATATACGACCTACCCAACGATGAATTGCTGGGCAGCCTTCTCGAATTGCACCGATCAACTGGGTGCAGCCCAGGATCAAAACCACACCGCCAGCTGCGAAGTGCAAACCGATACCTACGGTTGCTGTTCGACTATTCGGATCGAATAACCCAGGCAACACCTCATTCCACTGCGCCGTATTACTTTCAAGCAATGCAACGAAATAGAACGACAGGATGTAGAGACCAAACAACAGAGCACTAAGCCACACGGTTGCCACAAGTAACCCGCCTGATATTCGAACAGCGCGATCGGCGATGCCGGGTTGTTGATTGATGAGCTGTTGCGCCATTCGCCGTATCTCCGTTGACCACGCTCGATATCACTGCGCGCTCATTGCATTGATTGCGACCCCTGCTGTCAACAGAAAAGTGACGAACCGAGTCAACTTTGAGCTTGGCCGGTTACTGTTCGTCCTATCGTTGCTGGTGTCGATTCAAGCCAATCACAGCGATTGATTAGAATGTAGCGATGAAAGACGAAAAGCCAGATGAGCGTTCACTCGCCGCACACAGGGCGCTTTGGCAAAATCGCGGGGAATCTCGCCCTGATTTCGCTGCTGAAGCCGGCCCCGGCCAAGAGTCGGTTTGGGACTACCCGCGTCCGCCAGCTCTGGTAGAGGATACCCGGTGCGTCGAAGTGATCCTGGGTAGTCACTTGATCGCGCGAACAACGCAGGCGAAACGTGTGCTGGAAACAGCCAGCCCCCCAACTTTTTACCTGCCCAGGAATGCCATCAATTTGGCGTTTTTGCGGCCAACGCCTGGCACCAGCCTCTGTGAATGGAAAGGCCGCGCCAGCTATCGAGACGTGGTAACAGCAGAACACAGCGTCCGACAGGCTGCATGGACTTACGAGGATCCGTTTCGCCAATTCCACGCTATCGCGGGCTATATCAGTTTCTACCCCGGTCGAGTGGCGTGTTACGTCGATCGGCAGCGTGTTCGCCCTCAGGATGGGGGTTTCTATGGTGGGTGGGTCACCGATGAAATCGTCGGCCCGTGGAAAGGTCAGCCAGGCAGCGGCGGCTGGTAGCTCACACCCCCGCCCAAACACAGCGGTGACCCCTCACCTGAAAGCAGGTCGTCTATACTACGGTCTAGTCGAGTCGACTAACGCATTCACACCAAGGACTGATTACAAATGATCAAACGATTTGCCACCCTACTGGCTTGCTGTTTTGTTTTGCAACCCGCCTCCGCCCAAGAAGCCGAGACCTTCTCGGATCGCATTCGTGCCGCCATGGAGAGCGAGGTTCGTACTGTTGAAGATACCGATCGTGATGCCAACCGTTTGCCTGTAGAAACCCTGGAGTTCTTTGGCGTAGACAATGGAATGAAGGTATTGGAGCTGATTCCCGGTCGCGGCTGGTACACCAAACTACTGGCGCCGGCATTGCGTGACAATGGTGAGTATTTCGCCAGTATCGGCACGTCCCGAATCGAAGGCAGCCTTGTTGCCGAGGAAGGATTCGATCATATTCAATTATTAAAACCGGAGTTGGTTTCAGAGCGGGACGAAGCGCTCGGTCAAACCAGTCTGCAACCTTTCTCATTTGGTGAAACTAGCTTCGACGTGGTGCTGACCTTTCGCAACCAGCACAACTTCACCGAAGAAGGGCGTCGTGCCATTAACGAAGCTGTCTTCGAGGCTTTGAGGCCCGGTGGAGTCTACGGCGTAGTTGATCACACGCGCCGACACATGGAGCCACAATGGAGCGAAAACCGACGCCGCATCGATCCGGTCGTCGTCATCAAGGAAGTACTGGACGCGGGTTTTGAGCTTGAAGGTTTCAGTGACCTGCACCGTAGACAAGACGACGAACTTCGTTATGAAGTGGGTAGCAAGACGGTCACCGGCAATACCGATCGCTTCACCCTGAAGTTCCGCAAGCCGGAATAATCGCCACCAATATCCGGCAGTGTGAAGCACTGCCGGATATTGAACGCCAGTTATGCTTCAATAGGCGGTCATGAAAGGGGTCGCCATTGTTCTGTCCTGGGCCCTGGCCGCACAGGCCGGACCTAGCGATGTCATCTTCGAAAACGGCTTTGAAGTCAGTGCAAGCAGTTGTGCCACCGGTGCGCCACTGTCAGACGCCATCGGCCCCGCACCGGCCACCCCATTCGCCTCACTGGGTTGCATTGAGCTGAGAAACGGTAGCGCTGCGCCGCGGCGCGAGACCGCGTGGGGCTCGATACCGATATCTCGCGACACCCTGTTCGATACCGACCTGGACCGCCTCGCTCTGGTCGACGTCAGCGGGCAGCGCTTGTCAGCACAGTTCGAGCCGCTGTCTCGATGGGCGGCTCCATTGCAGGACAGCGCAGCCTCGATTCGTTGGTTGAAGTTGGCTACAACCGGGGAAGTCGCCGCCAATAGCATGACGCTTTATGAGCTTCGCCTCTACGACGAGCCCATCGCTGCTGCCGGATCGCTCGATGCCACACCGGTGAGCATTAGCGGCACCGGGCCAACGTGGACCATAGACACCGGGGTCGCTTCGTTTGGCATCGACCAGGACAACCCTGCCCTGCTCACATCCATAACAATCAACGCTATGGGCGGTCCGGTCACTGCGCTGTTGGCCAGCGCTCGGTCAGGCCCATTCATGCAACTGGCTGACGGCCGAACACTGGACGCCACCAGCCCGGGGCTAGTGTCTATCGACAGCTCGACTTTTCGCATTCTAGGTGAGGGTCCGGCTCGCGTTTCGATTGCGGTCGATGGTCATTTCGACAGCGGGGACTCGGCCTCCCTATGTGTTGTTCCAGGCGGACCGAGTTACCAGCGGTTTGGCTGGACCGCGGTCATGACTTTCAGTCGCGCCAGCGCGGATATCGATTTTGAGTGGATTTTCCGCAATGAGTGCTCCAGCGGCGGTGGTGAACCATGGACTGATGAGGCCGTCACGGTCAATAACGCGGGCTGGCGTTGGCCTCTGGCGGGCACGACCTCGACACCCTACCTTATCGCCGACAGTACGTGGCGCATGGCTACCGCACCGCAAGTCGTGGTGGAACAAAGAAAGGGCGCTGACCTTGGTTCAGGCTGGCTGCGCCGAGCTCGTGTCCTCGAAGGGGCCAGTGAAACTGAAACCGCCGAGACCTTTGATGCCCCTGCGTTGGCGATAGACACGCCCGACTACTATGCGCTGTTGCAAATGCCGTGGATGCGCTTTCGCGAGCCACAGGCACTCGAGATGTCCGATCGAGAGCTCACCATGCAAGTGATATCCGAGCCTTTGGTGGTTGGCGAAGGCAAGGGAATTTGGGCATTGGCCCGACTATCGCTGGGACCTTCCAATACCGGCAACCCATTGACGCCAATCACCTCAGCGCACGCGGCGGCTGGTCTATCATTGGAGCAAGCATTGACACCCCGCCGTCTTCGCAATGACTTCAACGACAGCCAAGTACTGCCCCCAATGGGCGGCGATGGCTCGAACCTGGCCACGGGCTACAGCAATTTCATGGAGGCCATGCACCAGGGGACATTGGGCCCTGGAGGGGCCAATCAATGGCAGCGCTTCAAAACCTATGGCAGTCAGCTGTGGCCGGACGTGCAATTTGACGACCAATGGGCCACCGGTACGGCAGCCACACCCGCTGACAACTCCGGTTCAATGAACTACTGGAATCCAAGCGGTGCCGAAATACTGGAGTTTCTGCGATTGGGTGAACCGAAGTGGCTATGGGACTTCGCACTGCCACAATCCTGGCTGCAACTGCAGGCGGCCCGGCTCAATATCGGTCGACAAACCCATTCCAATCGCTCAGGCGTGGCGGTTGTGTCCGGCGGCACAGGCGAAGGCCACTGGCATCGTGTCGCCGGAGGTTCGGATGATTACACCTACAACGTAGGTATGCATTTAGCGTATGCGATGCAGCCGCGAGTCACTGTTCGTGATCGCTTCGAAATTGGCGGTCAAGCCATGGCCGCACGCTACTCCATTGATCACAATCCGGCGGACCCGTGTTACACCGATCCGGGTGGTCCGCAATGCCCCGACCCGGGCGACTCGATCTGGGTTCAATCTGATCGCGACCTGTATATATCTGCAGTCACGCCAGACCGCGGCCGCTTGCAGCATTTCGAATTGTTAGCCAATTGTGCTGAGTTTGCCCCCGGAACAGCCGGCCAGCTGTGCCATGACCGCTTGCAGTTGATCATGCAGGAACTGGCCAGCGACAACCTTAGAGCCGGTTTGATTTGCCAGGACGACGTCCCGGTCGACGACTACTGTGACGTGCCCCAGACCTTCATGATTGCTGCCATGCAATATCACTTCTTTCTGCGCTACTACCTAAATTACGGCGATGTGAACGACGGCAATGGTCAGCCTGCTTTAGGGTCAATGTTGTCTGCCTTTATGCAGAACTATTTCGCTCAAGGCGTGGTGATGGATGGCGGCGCATTGGATCCGTTTGGTGACTGGGCGGCCTTGTTCGGCTGTCCATTGGCCAACGGCGGTACAGTCATCGGCGTTTGCGACTGGTATGACACCGGCGATGGCATCGGAGTGATCTGGGAGAACAAGCCGCATATTGCCGGCATGGGACTGATGGCCGATTGGGTCAATCCAAGCGCCAACCTGTGCTCGGATGGTGTTGCCCTGATTGATGCCTTGTTCGCAGGCGTCGGCGCAGGCACGGATGACTACGGCCCAATAGGCGGATACGTCGCCGGCGGCGGCTGGTTCAAGGGTGCAGCACAGGTAGCACAGATGCTGCCCTATGCCATTGGGGCTTATGACCGCTGCATAGCAAGATGACCGAATCTGGACGCGCACCGCCAATGACGATGCGCGCCGCAGGCAAAAACTACGCTTCGAGCAAACTCCGTAGCATCCATGCATTCTTTTCATGCACTTGCATGCGTTGAGTTAGCAGGTCGAGCGTGGGCTCATCGCTGACTTTATCTGCCAGTGGCGCAACTTTGCGAGCTGTTCTCGCCACTGCTTCCTGGCCACTGACCATTTGACGCACCATTTCTTGTGCATTGGGAACACCCGTTTCCTCGTCGATGGACGACAACTCGGAGAACTGCTTGTAAGATCCGGGGGCTGGGAAACCTGAAAGGAAGCTCAGACCAATTCGAATACGACTCTGGCCTTCAGAGCAGTTCGCAATCGAGGCCTTCATTCGAAAGCATGCTCACTGCCTGGTGAGAATGAATAACGAAGAGTGCGGGCTGCTCTGCAGGCCCCGAAGGGCTTGCCCTTAAGCGCACATCTGCGTTGTTCCATCCCTTGCCAAGGGCTACGGCCATTACCTGCGGAATGCGCCTAGCAGTTGCACGCTTCAGGTCAAGCAGAGCCGCATTCGAATTGGTCTGAGCTTCCTATCGCTCTGATGCGTTCAGCAATTTCATCGACGGCTTCTGCCAATTCGGTGTAGTGCTGTTCGAACAATTCGTGCAGAGTGGTGAACATCGGCCCGGTCACATTCCAATGGAAGTTGTGGGTCTTGATGTACAGGGTGTAGGTATCGGCCAACAAGTGGGCGAGACCGTTGGCAATTTTTTCCCGCTCGTCGTGCTCAATACCGATGTTAATCTGCATAATTGTCTCCTGATGTCGAAAATAGTAAGACGCGGCGGCAACTAAACGTGCTCGCTTGCTGTCGATAAGCTGTATCGTACGCAGGCAAAACCTAAAGATAAAATGAATCGTTTTTATGACAGTGATCAAAAATATCTATGACTAATCAGCCCTACTTGCCCGCTGTAGTGATTGAGCCGTCGTCAGCGGCCGATGCATCTGTAGTCTGGCTACACGGCCTCGGGGCCAGTGGGCATGACTTCGAGCCGATTGTGCCGGAACTGCAACTCCCGCCATCTTTGCCCGTTCGATTTGTGTTTCCACATGCTCCAAACATGCCGGTGACCATCAACGGCGGCATGCGAATGCCCGCCTGGTACGACATATTGTCAATGGACATTGATCGAAAGATCGATTCTGGCCAATTGCGAAAATCTGCCCAACAAACACAAGCTTTGATACAACGAGAGATCGAACGTGGAATCGCCGCTGAACGCATCGTTGTTGCAGGCTTTTCGCAGGGTGGTGCCGTCGCGTACGAAGCGGCATTGACCTTTCCACAACGCCTGGCTGGCTTGATGACCATGTCCAGCTATCTGGCCACCCACGAAACCCTGCAGATCGACAAGGTTCAACACGACCTGCCGATCCATGTCTTCCACGGCACCTACGACCCGGTGGTACCAGAGCTTCTAGGGCAACGAGCGGTGGCCTGGTTGCAGGAAAATGGCTTTTCACCGCAATATCGAACGTACCCAATGCAGCATCAAGTTTGCATGGAGCAAATCAATCACATCAGCCATTGGCTGCAGACTGTTCTGAAGTGACCGTGCAAGACGAGCTGAAATCCATTGCAGCGATTGTGCTGTTGCTAGTGTCGATCACAGCTGTCGACACTGCCCAGGCCAATGGGCTGGATGAGTTTCTCGCCATCGTTGAGCAGTACCCAGCACAAGGCCGATCTAGCAGACCCGCTATCGACTACGATTGTGAAAAACCAGGCGGCACGGTTAACCGCCGCTGGATCGAATTTGCGGGAAACTGGTTGCAGTTGGCAACGCACAAGCACCGCACTGGCCGCTGTGTTCGCGTCGAAAAGCCGTTCACAGCCACCTTAAGTGCCAGGCAGTGGCAGCGCATCGACGACGCCCTGTATCGTCGAGACTGGACCGATGAAGACCACACACGTTATGAAGCGCAAAGAAATCAGAAGATCAACCAGACGCTGGCCGACCACGGCGCTTCAAACTCCTTCCCCGATCTGGCCCAAAGTTGTGGCGAGTTGCGTGAGCTGAGAACAATCGATGTCGACACCACAGCCATAGGCGGCTGGCTGTTTGCTGTGCCCTGGAGTGAAACGGCAATGATCAACGCGCGATCGAGAGCCAGAGAGAGCCTGCTCTGTCAAATTATTCTGAGTGGCGATGGGTGAGCGCCGCATGTAAGGTGTTGCAATAGCCCGTCCTGGGCTAGCAACACACGGATTCCGAAAAGCGTGATTTTCGAAACCCTACATTTCAATGGGTCAAAACCAATCGAAATGGCGATACGTCCATGTATCGCGGGACGTCCATCAAAACTTTTGATATTCCTGGCACTGAACGCTGAACTCTGGTGACAGAGTAATACGCAAACCCTTTCCGACCTCGGAGTTGGTCACGTAGCCGCAGTCAGTACTGATGCTGGTTCCATCAGCCAGCGAGATGACGATTTGATAGGTGCCATCGGCCTGCTCGGCATCGTAGTAGATGGTCGATTGTTGGCCACTCGCTATCGACCCAAACACAACCCTGCTCGAGGGCAGAGTCACCACTACCTCGTCAATTTGTCGCTGCCCCTGGTTGGCTACAACAATCTCCGGCATTAGAAGGCGGACGCTGAAATACGTCAGCAGGGCCAAAGCGACGGCTACGATTACTATGCCGCCAACCCAAACCAGGGTTCGCCGCCCCTTCACTTTTCACCCTTGGGCATCCGCCACGCTGCAATGAAAGCAACAACCAAGCCTCCCAACGCAAGCAGATCACCATGAACAATACCTTGCACCGCTCCGTTGTACCCTCCGACAAGCAATGCAATAACGATAAAGGACGTGGCTGACACGAAGCCGCCAATCAGGGCAGGCCACACCAGCGTGGGCCGAAACGGAGCATAAGCGAGCAACCCGCCCAGCAAGCCAAACATCACAGCGCGGTGGCGCATCAGAACCTCGAGACTTGGGTCCGAGATGTTCAGACCATACAGAGCATTTAGTTTGTCGACGCCCAACAGCCCTACGACCGGCACCAGATGAATCGCAGCTGCGAGCCAGAATCCGATAATTAGTACTAATTTCATAAATGTGCTTCTCGACAAGAACGGTCTATATCCTGCAGCTTACCTTTCGGCACTCTGCTGCAACGGCGGCTCACCTCAACTCCACCACCATATCCAATTGTACAGCTGCGCCGTAGGGCAGCTGCGAGGTGCCTGTGGCGGTTCGTGCGTGCCGACCGGCTTCACCGTATAGCGCGATCAACAAATCCGATGCACCATCAATGACCTGGGGCTGGGCGACAAAGTCCGGCGCAGACCTGACGAAACCTTGTAGTTTCACTACGGAGCAAATCTTGTCCAGGTCTGAAATATCCGCCTTGATGATCGCCAGCAGTTGCAGCAACGTATCTCGCGCCGCAAGCTGCGCCTGCTCGAGGCTTATGCTATCGCCCACCACGCCCTGCTGCTGGCTAACTCGCGCCGCAACGAACAGTTGGTGACCGCTTTGCTTGGTTCCAAGGTAGTTGGCCACCGGTGGCTTGGCCTGTGGCAAGTCCAATCCAAGAGACTTCAATACTGATTCAACGCGCCCCACTACCCGCTCCTGCCATCAATCCGAGGCCGACTTAGGATCGGCCAATAGGTGACAACGAAAACGCTGAAGGCAAGAATCCAAAGCAGCTGCGAGATCGCGAGCCATTGTACGTACAGTGCCGGGCTCAGCAGCGGCAAGACAACGCGAAACACCACACCGACCAGCAACAAAGCAAGGCCAATCGCAACACCCTTGGGTGGCGCTTTGAGGTCGCGACCAGTGTGGCCTATCGCTACGCGACACATCATCGCCAAGGTCATCATGCCGATACCGCCCATACTCATGGCGTGAATGGCAATGAACTTTGAGACTCCGAAAAAATAAGCGCTCGCAATCAAGGCAAATCCCAGGCAAATGAAGGCGTAGGCCAGGTACAAACCCCATAGCAGGCTCTTTCGCCAAATGCCTGAGTTGTGCCAACCGAGAAGACGGATCACATTGACCGCAAACACGCCGAGTGCCAGCCAGGCCGAGGCCAGCGGGGTGTCAAAAACCAACTCTGAAAGGAAGAATGCCAGGAACAAGACCAGGCTGGACAAATCCAGGAAGCGGGAATTGAACAAGGTGACTGACTCGTCGACCCCGTTTTGGATAAACATCGGCATCACCCGCCGCGCCATGGTCAATATCAACCCAATCACCAGATAAAGGCCGCCGTACAGACCCCAGGAAAAGCCACCAGCATAGACATCGAAGGCAGCCAGGTAGAACAGCAGGTTGCAACCACCGAGCAGGATAAGTTTCGACAACACTGCCATCTGCCGCCACTGCCTGACCTGAAAAATTGGCCGCGCAACAGCAAATGACAATGCAACGGTGAACACCAGGTCAAAGATCGCAGCCAATAGCAGCCAGGCATCGCCGCCCAAAAACAAAAGGCGAGGCAGCAACCACAGCCCAAACAATGCCATCAATGGTTTTCCGGCTGCAGTATCAATGCTGGTCCAATTGCGCACCGCGGTGAGCAGAAAACCGGCGATCACAGCCATCGCGTAGCCGTACAGCATTTCGTGTGCATGCCATTGCAAGACAGAGATGCGAGACAGCGCCAAACTCCACTGCCAATGATAGACGCCAGCCCAAACCACCATTGAGGCCACGGCAAGCAGACCCGCACCCATGAAGAAAGGGCGAAATCCCAGCCTAAAAATAGCGAGCCCCGACGCGTTCACTTCTCTACTCTTCGGCAAGGCCATCTAACCAACTGTTCACGGCCCGCTCCAACACCGGCAACGGCACTGAGCCTTGCTGAAGCACTACATCATGGAAGTCCCGAACGTCAAAATCGGACCCCAGGCGTTGCTGCGAAATTTGCCTGAGCTCCTTGATCTTGAGCTCACCAAGTTTGTACGACAGCGCCTGGGCCGGCCATGAGATATAGCGATCGATCTCGGTGGTGATTTCGTGAATGGAAAGCGCGGTATTTGACTTCAGATAGTCGATCGCCTGTTGCCGTTTCCACCCCATGGTGTGTAGCCCGGTATCGACTACCAGGCGGCAGGCGCGCCACATCTCATAGGTGAGCCGACCAAAGTGTTCGTAGGGAGTTTCGTAGATGCCGACTTCAACTCCCAGCCATTCGGCGTACAACGCCCAGCCCTCGCCATAGGCCGAGATATATTCATGGCGCCGAAACTTGGGCTGATCACCTTGCTCTGCCGCCAGGGCATTTTGCAAGTGGTGCCCAGGAACCGCCTCATGCAAGGTCAATGCTGGCAGGGTATAAAGGGTTCTGCTCGGCAGGTTGTAGGTATTGACCCAGTACTCACCGGCTCTGGTTGAGTCGATAGGCGCGCCCGAATAGCGGCCTCCTGTGAAAAATGGCGCCAGGTCCTCGGGCACCGGTTCCACGCCATAGGGTTGACGCGGCAGAGTCTTGAACAGGCGCGGCAGCCGACCATCCATCCGTTTCGAGTAATACGATGCTGCAGCCAGCAACTCACGCGGGGTGGTTGCATAAAACTGTGGGTCCGTACGCAGAAACTGCAGGAAGGCATCAAAATCACCCTCGAACTCAGCGTCGGCCATAACATCCATCATTTCCGCGCGAATTCGAGCCACCTCTTCAAGCCCAATCTGGTGAATGGCGCTGGGCTGCAAATCGAGTGTTGAGTAATAACGCACCTGGTCGCGGTAGTAGCGCTCACCACCCGGCAAAGCAGTGGCCGCCAGCGAGGCTCTGGCCGCCGGTGCGTATTCCTGGTGCCAAAAGTCGAGTAGTCGTTGATAGGCTGGAATCACCGACTCGGTGACAACGCGTTTGCCTTTGGCGACAGTGTCATCACCAAATGCCAATTCACTTCCTGAGAACGGTTTGAAGAAAACACTGTCGTCAACGTTATCCACGATATGGATGGAAATCGCCTTGTCACGACCCTCCAACACCACGCGCGGTTGAGTCATTCCCACCTTCAGACCCTCTCGCATCAGGTCGATGTACTGATCCATCACCACCGGGATGTCCTGCAACACAGCTACGTAGCGCTCAGCCTCGGCGTCTGAATCCAGCGTGAATTGTTGCGGGATTCTCGCCAAGCCGATATGAAACCCCCAGTCGCTGTTAAACGGGATCAAATAGGCGCGTGTCTCGAAATTGGACACCGCTCGCCATGCTTGTCTGTGAAATATGGCGTAATCAGCCTGCCGCTGGGGTGTCAACTGCTGCGTGTCCAGTTCTGATAGATCGGCCAACAGCTGCTTGTAAAACTGGTATCTACGATCCTGGTCGGTCTGACTGACACGGGTCAGTGTCTCCAGTTCGGCCTCGCCTACCGAGGCCGCAAACTGTGGGCTCTCGGCCAGGCGAAACGTCCACTCCTTGTCAGTGAGGCGCTGCAGGGTTTCATCAACGCTCTCGCCGAGCAGGATTGGCGGCGTGAGGAAAAACATCAGCGCGATAAGGTAGGTTCTTGTTTTCGGTCTATTCAATTTCTCTGCTCCAATTGGCCGGCTGCCCGCAACTCAGGAGGCTGTTGCGAAACTGCAGCCTCGCGTGACACATGGACGTATCGCCATTTCGATGGGTTTTAGCCCATTAAATTATAGGGTTTTCGAAAACCACGCTTTTCGGAATCCGTGATGTTGCCAGTCCAGGACCGACTATTGCACACCCTATCAGTCGAAAAGTGGGTCTCAGAACAGCTTCGCACATTGACAGATGATATGATCATGAGCAACAGGGGGCCTTGATACTTTAACGACGCCCAAAAAATGACAGTCCGCTATCTACGTTCGTTTGTTACGGCAACGCTTGCTATGGTGTTGTGGTTTCCTATTGCCAGTTCTGGGGTTGAGCTTGCGGGCACTGACTTTCCAGAATACGTACGTGTCGAAGGCGCTAGCCGCCCTTTCAAACTATCCGGTGCCGGCATCTTGTCGCGCAACTATGTCTCCAATTTTGTCGGTGCTTTGTACCTGCCCAGGGGCGAAATAAACACCGACGAACTAATTGCAGGCCTTCATCCGCTACGCCTTGATCTGGTGTCGCGAATGCCGAATAAAGACGCCGAGCAGATCGACACCTATTGGCGCGACGCATTCGATGACGCAGTCGACGATGCGGGGATATCACGCCGCATCAGTGACAAGCTGAGCAAATTCGTCGCATTGTTCGACGGACTCGATCAGGGCGACCGCATCGAAATCCTGTACCACCCGGACTCCGGCGCAACCATCTCACGCAATGGTTTGAAACTTGGGTCGACCGCTGGCATCGAGTTCAACAGATCACTACTGGCACTATTCCTGGGCGCACACACGCCGGTCAATAGCTTCCGCGACGCCCTGCTGGCTGACAATTAGGCAGCGGTGTACCCACCGTCAATGGTGTAGGTTGCGCCGTTGGTGTAACTGGCCTCATCACTGGCTAGAAACAGAACCAGATTAGCCACCTCTTCGTTGTTGCCGTAACGCCCCATTGGTATTGAGGCAACAATACCCTCATGCACACTGTCAGGGTCCTCCGGCGACATTTGCTGCTCAAGCGACTCAATCATTCGATTGGCGATGGGCCCTGGTGCTACGGCATTGACGCGAACACCGGCTGGTCCAAGCTCGAGCGCCGCAGTCTGAACCATGCCGCACACAGCATGTTTGCTGGCAATGTAGGGCATCAAGTTAGGGAACCCGACTACTCCAGCGATAGAAGCGGTGCAAACGATTGAGCCAGTTCCACGAGACTTCATGTGTTCAGCGCAATACTTCATCGCCAGCCATACACCAACTACGTTGGTCTCAATGACCGCCCTGAACTGATCAGCGGTCAAGGATTCCAGCGGAGCTACATCCCCCTCCGTACCGGCATTGGCGAACAAAACGTCGATCTGCCCGAACTGCGCCTCGGTCTGCTGCATAGCAGCGGCCGTAGCCTGCTCATCGGTGGAATCGGCTACAAACGTAGCGAAATTGGGATTCTCGCCAATCCTCGATGTCAGTCGCGCCAACTTCTCAGCCGAACGACCGATAGCCATCACTTTGGCCCCTTCGCTGAGAAATCGAACCACTGAGGCCTCACCAATACCACCAGTGGCACCAGTAATGACCGCCGTCTTGCCCGTCAATCTACCCACAAAATCACCTCACAGCTTACCAATGATTGCAATATACGACGACCCGCTGCCAGGCAACTTGATGTCGCACAAGAAATTGGCGAAACTTTATTGAGGCTTTTTTCGTACGAAACTTGACATACGACGCATTACGTAGGAAGCTATATGTGCGCGGCGGTTGTTTTGAACCCGCTGACTTCAAACAGCTGCCATTGCTTACTTTGCATGATTTCCCCCGTGCTCGGGCACAAGGATGTGCCCACGTTTTTTCTCGATCCCAGACTACCTTCGGTGCCAAGTTACCGCCAACAGCGCATCCGTTTGGCCCGGTTGGCGAATCTGCGACGCGATGATTCCAGAGGGCCAAACAACATCAACCAATGATGAGCCCGCTATCCGATTGAAGCAGCCGAGCCGGCTGCCTCATCCCCCTCCTTCTCTCATTGTGATCATTTCTCGAGAATTTCGCGGCAGCGATCTATTCCCGTTCTTTATCCGTTCGCGGTACGCGAAGGGGGTACGCTAGCGCTGGGAAGAATGTCTCGCGCAAAGGGCGCAAAGGCGCAGAGAAGGCCACGCTGACGCGCGCTTCAAATGCGAATATGCACAATGAGATCAATGAGAATTATGAGGTTGCTGCCGCAACTTAAGGAATCCTTCTCCTTGGGGAGAAGGTGACTGCGCAGCAGCCGGATGAGGGTGAGGCGCTGTAGTGTGGGGTGCCCCAAGGCACGCCACAAGCGCCGAACGACTCGACAGGGATGTTGAGGCTGGGCTTTCATTCGAAGCTTGTACGTCGCGCCATGGATGGCGGCCTCTACCCTATATTCTAGGTCGCACCGGCTGGGGTGCCCCAAGGCACGCC
>BQJN01000076.1 GCA_021604725.1 Lysobacteraceae bacterium
AGCAAGCCGGTTTTCGTCATTTCGCAAACCTCCAACGTTGAACAAAGGTTGTTGAGAACAGTATATACAATAATAAAAGTATACTGTATGCGCAAAGCCGCAGATTTCGATTCTTTTGGTTGAGGGCAATTGCAGCCATGAGATGTTTCGCACGCTGCCTGCACCAGGTAGTAGAGTAGTGTCTTGAGGGGTATTGACGGAGGAGGGTTGTTATGTTGTTTTCAGAACCTAAACGGGCCGAGATTGATGATCATACGATCAAGTTGATTGTTGGTGTGATCGCGTTGTCACTGCCGTTCTTGGTGTCTAGTTTTCACGATGGGCTAACTTCTATTAGCCAGGCCTATCGCGAAGGCGGCTGGGCCAGGGATATTTTCGTGGGTTTTCTGTTTGCGATTGCTGCATTTTTGCTAGCTTTCAACGGGCATACAAAAGTCCAGATGGTGCTAAGCAAGGTCGCTGCTTTCGCCGCCATGGGGGTGGCCATGTTTCCGTGCAAGTGTGAGACGTACGAGGAGATCGTTCCGCATGTTCACGGTGTGTCAGCGGCCATCATGTTCCTGATTCTGGCGGCGTTTTGCTACACGTTTTTCAAGCGTGCATTGTCCAAGGGGCACCCACAAGCGAAGGTGCGAGCAGCGATCTACGCTGTTTGTGGCGTTTCGATTGTGTTGGTGATTTTGGTGTTGGCGTACGACGGCGTGACTGGCGGTTCAATCAAGTCCAGTTTTGCGCGGCTCACTTTTTTTGGTGAAGCCGTGGGTCTTGTTGCATTTGGGGTGGCGTGGCTGACTGCAAGCCGAAATTTGCCGCTGATTACGGCGAAGTCGGAGCGATTGGGGCCATTGGCGAAACTCTGAGCAACCAGGATTTAGGAGCCCCTGAGAGGCGAGCGCAGTTCCGCCTGGAATGGCTGGATGTCTGCTGAGCAGTGGCTCGAATGCAAATCTTGCTGGTCTTGACTTGAAGAGGCTGCAATCGAAGCCCTTAACGGCCCTCTTTTCCTAGTGATCATTTCTTTGAAGCTCGCGCTGCGGGCCTGGCGGATAGCCATCCGCTTTTAGGGAATAGGCACTAGACTGCATTATTCATGAAGGCGGCCACCCATCGCCAGATACTTCAGTAAAAGCATAGGCTTGAGAACAATTATGAGCATACCGGAAATGACCAAAGTGGCCTTTTCACTGCCAGGACGGATCTGGCGTTGCATCTTGAGCGATCAACCTTGAACCGTAGCTATTGCTACGCTTCTGCGGCTGATAGCCCAACCAGCTTAGCCAGATTCGCCCTGCCAGCGAACCTTCATGAACAATGCAGGCTAGGAGGACAGGAGGGCCAGTGAGGCGAGCACTGCTCGTTTTGAAAGATGGATTCCGGGTCAAGCCCGGAATGACGGAAGGGCCAACAGTGGATCGGTATCGACTGCCTAATTAGACGAGGTGGATGGCGCTATCGCGAGGTCGATAGAAAGACCCACCGGCTCCTTCAAATCATCTGGCCTTACTTTCTTAAAGCTGCGCCAGCAGCCCTCACCGGCCCTCTTTACCTCCTAGTGATCATTTCTTTGAAGCTCGCGCTGCGAGCCTGGCGGATAGCCATCCGCTTAGGGGAATAGGCACTAGGAGGACAGGAGGGCCAGTGAGGCGAGCACTGCTCGTTTTGAAAGATGGATTTGAGGGGCTAGCCCGGAATGACGGAAGGGGCTAACGGTGGGTCGCCATCGATTCCCGACAATAAGGTGGTCCGAGCCGTCTAGCGACTTAAGACAAGCACCCTGCGCAGCGGCAGGGTGCTTGACGGCTTAGAGGCTACTGAGCAAACAAGATGCCCCACACAAAATCAACACGAACGGCGCGTTGGTTGGTGGTGCCTCGATCGTAGTAGTCGGCGTTAACTGGATGGCCATTGACCACGGTACCAATGCCTGACAGGTTGAGCCTGCCAGTGGAACCCACGCCGGGCACACCCAGCTGACCTTGCGCATTGACTGAAGCTTGCACGTGGCAGCTCATGCAAGAGGCGGTGTTGACGAAACCGCCTTCGGTGATCGACGCACCGACTATGGTCGGGTAGCCGTCGGTGTTGTAGAAGGTGGTTTGGGTACCTTTCAGACGATAACTTTGCCAGGCCGGGTCACTGGTCTGCGGGACGTCCGGATTGATTGGGTTTGCACCGTTGCCAATACCGGTGGCCTTGAACAAGGCGGCGAGGCCATCACTGATGTCGCCGGATGGGTAACGTTTGCCGAGGTCGAACAAGTCCTGCCCATCTTGCAATTGATCACTTTCGGTGTGCGGTGTGATGAAGTTGCTAACGAACTTGATCGCATTGCCACTGGAATCCTGGGTGTCTACGGTGGTTTGGAATCCGTAGCTGTCATTGCAGCCTGTATAGTCACAGCGGCCCAGGTTGTCGACGTGCTCGAAGGCGTACCAATGCCAGTTGGGTAGCGCCTTGGATGCGCCAGTGATGGCGGCCAGGTAGTACATGCCATCCTTGTATGTTGCCCCGTTGTCTGTCGACGCCTTGATTTTCATCGTTACGTAGGGGTGGTCGGCATTGTTGGGCGGCGTTTTCGGGTCGTTGTCATGGTCGCTGATATAACCTAGTTCAAGCATGACCTTCTCTGGGATCCAGTCGACCTTGAACATCACCGCGTCCAATGGATAACTGGCCCCTTGTCCAGCCGGGCGGTACGGGATGCTGTTGGCCGCCTCCCCTGAAACCTTTGCGAACAACTTGGCAAGGCCGGCTTGCGAATACAGTTCCTCGGATGTGGTGTATTGAGTGAACGGGTCGTTGCGATAAACGACTTCCACTTCCTGTTGCCGGGCGACACGCGCCGGGTCCTGGGTGCGAAGGAATGTGGTGTTGTGGCTGCTGATCGGCTTGCCACCCTGGAACGTTGTTTCATCCGAACCACCCCATTCACCGGGAATATAGGGACAGTTAACACCAGGGCCACCAATATCGGCGGGTTTAACCACTTGGCCAGAGGCATCTCGATAGCCCACCGAAGGCGTCTCGCCCGGCGTTGAAAAGCAACAGTCGTTGGGCGCGTCCGTGGTGCAAACAGGCCGCGGACTAGACACCCAGACCGTCTCGTCGTTGGCCCAGTTGATCCAGAATTCGCTTTGAATGGCTTCGAGCATTTGTTTCCAACCAAAAGCATCGGCACAGGTGGCCGCCGGGTTGCTGATGTCGTCGGCAAAACTGATAGCGCCAGTTGTGTCGGCTTGCATAGAGCAGACGCTGGCGTCTCGTACCTGGCTGTGGAAGTACATGGCCGAATAGGTAGAGTTGGACTGTGCAACTGCGAAAGGGCCTATGCCCAGCAGCGCAGTCGCCAGGAGCGCGCGAATCTTCATTTATTGTCCCCTTTGGTATTGGATAGGCAAAAAACGCGTACCCCTCGCACGCGCCGATTCAAGGGGTAGTCAGTCCAGCTAGTTGCCGATATGTGATAACCCCTCTATTTAATAGTGTCTTCAGTGCCAGAAATCTCTACAGCTTGCGCTGCCTTTAGGGATGTGAGTCGAGCCAGCCCGATACCAGCGCCACTTCCGTCGGGCGCGGACGGGCTTGTGACTCGAGGGTCTGAAGTGCCGACTGCAAACGGTCGCGGGAGGTTGCGTTGGGGCCAGTCGATCTCATCACAGCATAGGCGTGGCTGGCGTTGGCAAGTGCGCTTCGCCAGTGCTCAGGTGGCAGGTGTGCGGCAAGGATGTCGATTGCGGTGCGTGCTTCTTCGACGGCTTGGTCGTTACGGTTCAGCCGAATCAGAATTCGCGCGCGCATGGTACGGACGATGCCCATCAGCATATCGGTCGGTTCAAATATTTCGAGGAAGGAGGCCGTTGCCAAGGAGGACTTTTCATCAGCGCAAAGAAGGTCTCCGGTTCGAAGGCAACTGGCCGCCAGGTTATGCGCAGACAATGCCAACATGTAGGTGTTGTCCGCCAGATGGGCATCTACCAAGTCGTATGTTTGTTGGCGTACGCGACGACCTTCCACAAATCGCCCCGCCTCATCAAGTGTGTAGCCCAATGTATTGAGGTGCCTGGCATGGACCAGGCTGTTTTCGCCGTGCAGCGCAATGACCACTTCAGTTAGCTCTTCAAGAATAGGTAAAGCCCGGTCGAAACGCGCTGCATTGGCATACATCAAGGCAAGGTTTTCGCCGGCAATCAATGTTTCCGGATGCATTCGTCCCAACCGCTCAAGTCTCAACATATGAGCGGCACGCGTCTGCTCGATCGCCTGGTCATGGTGTTCCAGCGCCGATAGCGCCAGCCCTAGATTGACTCGGGTAATCGATGTGTTCAGGTGATTGCTACCCAGGGCCTCCAGCTTTAAGGTCAGTGCCTGCTCGAGGTAGTCAACCGACTTCGCGTTGTCGCCCGTGAAGTGATAGGAGTAACCCAGATCGTTCAAGGCGTCGGCCATGACGGCGGAGTTTGCGCCAAATTGAACCGAGAGCTGGGGCAACAGTGGTTCAAGAAGGTCGATGGTTTGTTGAAACTGGTCGGCATGTAGATGCGTCGCCGCCAACTTGCGCTGAGTCTCCAGCCTCAGCATTTCTGGAACGCGCCCCTGTGATGCCAGGTCGGCCGCTTCAGTTGCATAGGAAAAGGCCTGCTCGTGATTGAAGGCGCGCGAGGAAAAGGCAGCTGCCAACATCAGCAACTCAATTTTTTGGTCGGGATCGGCAAAGTTGTCTGCTGCCAGCAGTTCATCGGCCACGGCAATCATTTGTTCGAACTCGCCAAGGTTGCCCAACACACTGGCAATGTCCAACAGCAGTCGCGTGCGAACTTGCGGGTCCAGGTTGCCTTGTGACTTGACTGCTTGCAGCCCGCTCATGATTACATCGCTGGCCGGCCGCTGCGATGATTTGCCACTGGCCCATGGATCGGATTCGGCGAACAGGTTCACCAGTAGGCGTTCAACCTGTTGCGCCACATCGCGTTCGGCCTCAGCGCGCTCAAACTGGCGTTGAGTTTGTGCGTTTTGCTTGACCAGCAACGCAATGAATAGTGTGACGCCGAAAAGAACAGCCAGGCCAGTTGCGGCGATTGAGCGATTCCGGCGCATCCACAGTGCAGCGCGGTGGCACCAGCCGGCCGGGCTGGCCAGCAAGGGCTGATGATGCTTCATCCTGTTCAGTTCAGCGATCAGTTCGGAAACCGATTGGTATCTGTCTGCGCTGTTGTGGGCCGTGGCCTTTTCGCAAATCCAATGCAAGGGTTGAGTGAGCTGCCGCTGCAGTCGATGAGGTGTACTTGCTCGCTTGTCTGCCAGCCTTTGCAATTGGGCCGGACTCAACTGCGTCAACTGCGCGGTAAAGTCAGCGAACGTCGGCTCTTCAGGGCGTTGGTCGGGGTAGTGGTGGCCCAAAAGAAGCTGTCGCAACAGCACACCGCATGCGTAGATGTCCGCGCGAATATCGGGCACCGACCCTGGCACCAGGCGCTCCGGACTCATGTAGTTTCGGGTGCCCAGCAGAGCGCCGTGACCGCCTTCCTCCACCAGAGAGGCCACCCCAAAGTCAATCAACTTGACCAGGTCGCTCCCATCAGCCAGACGCCTTACCAGAACGTTGCCCGGTTTCAGGTCGCCATGCAGAACCCCCCGCTGATGGCAGTGCAGTACACCCGTCAGCAGGTCATGAAATAGGTTCAGCCTTTGTTCAATCGTCAGCCGATAGTGATCGCAGTGATCAAGGAGTGCACGCCCCTCAACCCACTCCATGACCAGGAAGGGTTCACCTTCACTACTCTTGCCGACCTGGTACACCGAGGCGATATTTGGGTGGTTCAGTTGTGCCAGTAGAGTCTGTTCGTGCGTGAAATGCTCAACGAACTGTACAGGCGCCCCTGGACGAATCATCTTGACAGCAACTTCCCGATCCATGGGCGGTTGCTGGTATGCGCGGTAGACGCTGCCCATGCCACCGCTGCCGACCAGCTTGGTAACACGAAACCCCTCAATGGTTGGAAGTTCGCGATCTTGTTCTATCAGCGTGGCACGGTCGGTTATGGGCCGGTCAAGCAGGCCAAAGCTCTGCTCCTCAGCTGCCAGCATGCGCTTGAGACGACTCACCGTGGCAGGTTCGATTTCGCCTCTGTCGAACGCATTTTGGCGCTGTTCTGCCTGCATCTCACGCAAACGCTCAAACCAGGTCATCAGATTGGAGAACTGTTCTGTGGTTTGATCATTCATGGTTTGGGTACACTGACAAGACGATGCAAACCGAACCAACAGACCAGGGATTGAAAGATCAACTGGGTGAGATTACCCAAGTGCTTCAACTGAGCGCTGCCGGTGACGAGCATGCTCGAAACACGCTCGCCTCGTTGGTTTACCAGGACTTGCGGCGCATCGCTGCAAATCGGATGGCGGGCGAGGCCAATGATTCGATGGGAGTTACCGGCCTGGTTCACGAGGCGTTTCTTCGCTTGGACCAAACGGTATCGATGAAATTTTCCAATCGGCGTCATTTCTATGGTGCGGCCGCTCAAGCAATGCGTCGCATTCTGGTGGAGAGAGCACGGTACCACAGCGCCCAAAAGCGGGGGCAGAAGGTCGCCGGTATTGCCATCGAGGAACTTGGGGTAGAGATTGAAGGGCTGAGCACAGACCAGATGTTGTCGCTGGATCAGGTGCTCGACGCTCTGGATCAGTTTGATGCGGAATTGGCGACATTGGTTAAGCTCAAGTTTTTCGTTGGATTGTCGACGACAGAAATTGCTCAAGTTATGGGTAGCTCAGTGCGGACCACGGAAAGGCGATGGCGTGCCGCCAGGGCCTGGTTGGCGTCCGAACTCGACTGATTCAAAGAACGCAACGAAGCGTCACTTCTCTATAGCGCGAAACGCATTGCATTACCGCCAATTGCGATGTCCTGGCGGGGTTTGTAGAAGATTTGCGCCATAGCAGGCAAGTCAACACCAAAGGTTCTTGCTATGAGGTTCTCTGCGCTATTGATTATGGTTTGTGCCGGTTCTGCAGCCCAAGCCCAGCTGGAAACGATTCAAACGCCAACCACGCAAACCCTAAACGGACTCGCCGCAGTGCCGGGGCGAACCTTCGCCGTAGGCAATGGCGGCACGATCGTTCATATTGACACCACGCATCCAAGTGGCGTTCTGGTGCCATCGGGGACATCTGAGAATTTGTTTGACGTATTTGCGCGATCACAAAATCTGGCCATCGTCTCTGGCAACAATCGCCTGTTGTTGTGGGATGGGGACGAATACGCGACATTGGTGCAGCTCAACGACAACCCGCCGTCGGCCTTGCTTCCGGTTTGGATTTCACCGGACCGAGCCGCGGCGCAGTATGCGATTGCGGGCACGGGCGGCGCGCCTTCTATCTTGTGTACGCAGTCACTTGACGGTGATCCGTCGCCTGCATTCTGCCGAGCTGGGGCGCTGCCAATCGCCTTTTGTGGCGATTCGGAGAACTTTATGTTTGTCGACCAACGCGGTGACATCATCAACCTGCAGCGCAACCTGGATGCAGCGATTGGTGCCCCAGGCGACGGTACGCTGTTCAGTGCGCCGGTAGGGCAGCACATGTTTTCGGCAGCATGGCTGATGCCGGGCAGCTGTTCCCCGATCCAGGACCTTTCCATCGTGCAGGCGTTTGCTGTAGACCATGGGCAATCCCTGGTGCGTTTCGATGGTACTCAATGGCAAACATTGGGCTCGGTCCAGCCGGGGCAAAACCTGACCTGGCTGGGAGGAACCTCACCTACTAATGTCGTCGCTGTCGGGTTCGAACCAGATGCGGCAAACCCGGGGCAGAACATTGGCGTGACCTATACCTGGGACGGCAACAATTGGGCCGAATACGGTTTGCCCATGGACGTTCCTGGTTTGGCGGATGTCTTTTTGGTGGATGAGTTTGGCGATTTGCTGTTTGGTAATGGATTTAGTGGTGTTGGCGCGCCGCCACTGAATACGGCCAAGCGGTTGAAACATGATTGTGGCAAGGGAAATAGGAGGCGGGAAATGCAGGCAACCGGCGAGAAAGGCAAGGTTGTCCGCGAGCGATGTCAGTCGGGTGGCAGTGAACTGGTCGACTCTGGACTGTTGAAAACGGATGTGGCGTTGGCTTTGGAGCAAGTCGGAACGATACGTGGTGCGACGACCATGTTGATCAGAGTGACCAACAATGGCCCAGACGACGTTGTGCACGTGCCTATCCACGGTAGAACGTTTCTCGGCCACCACATAGCTGATAACTGCCCCGGCATGTCAGTACAGCCGGACGGTTTGATCGCTGGATTCAGCTACATCTTCGAGATTGCCGCGTTGCCCGATGGTGCCACTGTCGAATGCTCATTGCAGATTGACCCGCTGGGAGCGACTCGAGTGTCTGGTCGAGCAATGGCAACGACGTATACCGATCATGATCCGCGAAACAACAGTCAAGCAGTTTCCGTCTCATCGACGCAAATGGCGAGGTTCAGCCGGGCCTTGCGCCACAAGTAGATAGTGGAGGGTTTGAGCATACGAAGACTATTTCTTACGATCATTGCTCCGAGCCTCCCCGGCGTAGTTTGCGACGTTCCAGCCAGTACAGGCCGAGGAGTGACGCAAGACACAAGGTGATGACAGGAAACATAAGCCAATTTACAGCGCTCCAGCCAAAAGCGCTGAGTGCCTGGCCGGACAGCAAGGATGCTGTCGCGGCGCTGCCGAATACCAGCAAGTCATTTAAGCCCTGAACATGGCTGCGCTCGGCGTCAGAATAGGTCTCGGTCAGCATCGCGGTGGCGCCGATAAAGCCGAAATTCCAGCCAATGCCGAGGAGAATCAGCGAGGTCCAGAAGTTCCACAGTTCGATGCCTGCGATGTTGGTCACAGCGCACAGGCCCAACAGGGACAGACCGATGGCAACGATCCGTTCCTTGCCGAAGCGAACAATCAGGTGGCCGGTGAAAAAGCTGGGCGTATACATTGACAGCACATGCCATTGAATACCAAGCATGGCCTGATCGGTGCTGTGACCATGGTGAACCATCGCCAGCGGTGCGCCGGTCATCACAAATGACATCAAGGCGTAAGAGCTGATGGCACAGATGACTGCAACAATGAAGCGAGGCTGGCGAACGATGACGCCAATCGGTCGACACCCCACCTGATTCGCCCGGTGTCGCGACAGGGGTCTTGAAAAACGCAATCTCGACAGAACGACAATGCCGATCACCATTAGCCCTGCAGCAGCCAAAAACGCACCGGCAAACGGAGTTGGTGCCAGCATGTCGCGGGTAAACAGTGCTGTTTGTGGACCGATGATAGCCGCTCCAATGCCGCCGAACATCACCCATGAAATGGCCTTTGCACGAAACGCTTCATCGCCCTGGTCCGCAGCCGCGAATCGATACTGCTGCACAAAGGCTGAGGCGCTACCGCCGACCAGCAAGGCCAGACAGAAAAACCAGAAGTTGCCGAGGGTCAGAGCAAAACTGGCGGCCAGCATGGCGGCAATGCCGATGCAGGCACCGCCAATAAATCCGACCCGACGACCGACCCGGCGCATGAGCAGGGCCGCCGGCATGGCACCGAGTGCAAGACCGATGCCATAGCCGCTAATCGGTAGCGTAGCCAGGGACTTGTCGGTGCCGAGCATACCGGCCCCGGCCAAACCGCCTAGCGAGATGACAATCGGGGCCGCTGCACCGTTGATGGCCAGCGCCGCCGACAGAACAACGGCATTGCGTTTTGCCGGAGCGCGGCGATCAAAGGTTGGCGTCACGATGCAGTTTGCGAATTGCTAGTCACGCAGTTTACGGTTCGGCATGGTTCTAGCTGCGGCTAGTAGAACATCTGGGTGCAAGCGAATCTTGTAGTCGGGGTTGGCATATTGGAATTTGATGATGCCGTCCGTGCCGATCATGAACAGAGAGGGCACCGGTAGTACGTGATGATCGTAGCCGGAGGCCTGCTTGAGGTCTATGCCATGCTTTTCGTAACGCACGATTGTGGCGTCATCAACTTTGAAAGCGACACCGAAGCTCTCCGCTGTTTGCATGCTGGCATCAGATAACAGGTGGTATCTGGGCTGGTCTTCGCCCTTCAATGCTTCGGCCAGGATTTCAGGCTTGTCAGCGCTCATGAAGACCAGGTCAAAGCCGAGGTCAAATAGCTCGTCTTCAATTTTTCTCAGTTCCGCCCAGTGCAGCATGCAGAATGGACACCAGCCGCCGCGGTAGAACAACACAATGGTGTTTTTGTCGAGCCGTTCAGGGTCGAACGAAAACGGGCTGCCGTCTGCGTTGCGGGCCTCAAAAGCAGGTGCTTTGCTACCCACCAACAGCGGTTGGACGTCGAATGGGTCGGTGGGTACGTCGGCCGATACCGCCGCGCTCGTCAGTGCGACAGCAGCAAACAATAGGGTCAGAAGTGGGCGTTTAGTCCTTGTCTTTTTCATCGTCAGTCTCGCATTGGCTATCATGTGAGTGAACATGACCGTGTGCGAGCTCAGTTTCTGACGCCGCGCGAATATTTTCGATGGAAACCGCGAAATTCAGGGTTTGACCTGCCAATGGATGGTTGCTGTCAACGTCTGCTTGAAAGCGACCGACCTTGATGACTCGAAGCTGACGAGCACCTTGAGTGGTGGGTACTGTGAGTACCGCGCCAGGCCTTACTTTGCCGAACTTCGACAACTTCTTCACCGGGAAGCGATAGACCGCCTCTGGGTCATGCTCGCCATAGCCTTCAGCAGGCTCGACCGTGACCTCAATTTCGTCACCGACCGTCTTGCCTTCGAGCGCTTTCTCCAGGCCCGGAATGATATTGCCGTGCCCATGCAAATAGCTCATCGGTTGGGGGTCCGCTGCCGCCTTGGAGTCTTCAACGGTCTCGCCGTTCACCGACAGGCAGTAGTGGAATGAAACAACTTGATCTTTGGTAATGTTCATAGCGCGCAGATTATGAGCTTGAAGCTGGGCAGTGACAAGCAAAGACAGAATTTCGAGCATCCAGCCGCGTGTCAGCAACGCTTTTTCACTTGCGGCGACGACCAATTGGACGCTATCCGTCAATCAGAAGAACAAGCACAATGAGAGCATGAGGGGGATGAGGCGGGCGGCTGCCCGCTATTTTGGTTCCTAAAAGCTGCGTCAGCAGTCCTCATTGACCTCCTTTTCTCATTGTGATCATTGAAAGTCGCGGAGCGACCAAGTTAGCAAGAGCAGGTCAGACAATGGTTCGTTGTCGACGCTGTTCGGTAGAACTACCTTCAAGAACGACGTGGGAAGTCATGGTATAAGTAGAGCATGAGCGATGAATACAGAATCGTTTTTCGAGGCAAGTTAATGGCCAACGCAGATCGGGCGACGGTTGTTGCTGGTCTGGCCAAACTGTTCAAACTTCCACCGGCCAAAGCTGAGCAACTGCTCAGTGGGCGCGAGGTGGTCATCAAAAAGTCAGTCAGTCGTGAGGTGGCCGACAAATACCGCAAGGCCTTTGTTGGCATCGGTGCCCGCGTTCATGTCGAGAAGATGGGCCAGCCAGCCACCGCAGCGGTCACCGCGGCACGACCCGGGCCGCCGCCGCGTAGACCCTCCACTGCCGCAAACTTTTCGTCCGATCCAGAGCCAGCCGAATCATCCGCGGCAAGCGAGGTGGAAACTCCGTTGGAACCACCCCGCAAGGCGCACCGTGTCGAAGAAATCAAAGCGCCGAGCTGGCCGGTTGATGCGCCGGGGACAGTTATTGTTGAGGCTCAACCCGAATCTGCGCCGCCGATTGAGGTGCCCGATGTAACCATTGAGGAGGTCGGCGCCTTGATTGATGAGGCCAAGCCGGTTGCTGCCCCGGAGGTTGATCTATCTAGCCTGTCCATGGATGAGCCGGGTGCGGTTATTGCCGAGAAGTCAGCTGTGGCAGCGCCCCAATTTGACCTTTCATCGATGGCGATTGACGAGTCCGGTGCCGATTTGGTGGAAAAACAAGCGGTACCGGAACCCAACATTGATATTTCACACTTGACTGTCGAACAGACCCCGGGGGATGACGAACAGCAATGATCTGGCGTAGTGAGCTGCCGGTAACGTTTCGACGTTTGCCATTGCATCAGTTTGTGTTTGAGCAAGCCGACCGGGCTGGTGAAAGGGCCGTGGCACTGAAGGCTGCTGAGGGCGATGACCAGCTGACCTATGGTCAGTTGAGTCGCTCCGTTGAGCAGCTTGCGGCAGGTCTACACGGTGTCGGCGTTCGCCAATATGACGTCATTGCGATCATGGCACCGAACACGCCGCACTATGCAACGGCGATCCTGGCCGCGTCTCGATTGGGTGCGGTGATATCGACCATTAACCCCGTGTATTTACCCGCCGAAGTCGGTAAACAATTGGCGGACAGCCGAGCGAAAGTTGTGTTGACGGTCTCGGAGCTGATTGATGCCGCGACACAGGCGGTTGCAGAGGCCGGGACCGGCGCTACCGTCGTCAGCATTGATGCCGCTGACAACACCTTGCAGTTGCTGGAACTAATGGCGACCGATCACACGGCGCCGCGAGTGACTATCGATGCCGATGATGTGGTCTGTTTGCCCTATTCCAGTGGCACAACGGGCTTGCCCAAGGGCGTGATGCTGACCCATTACTCCATGGTCAGTAACTTGTTGCAACTGGAGGCAATCGGGCCGGAGATGCAGCCGGGTGATCAAGTTATTGGCTTGTTGCCGCTGTTCCATAGCTATGGCCTGACGGTGTTGATGCTCGGTGGTCTGCGCGGCGGTGCCACCTTGGTCACGGTGCGCCAGTTTGAACTGAAAAGCTTTCTTGAGACCTTGCAGGATCAGCGCATCAATTGGGCACATCTGGTGCCACCGCTTATCCTGGCACTGGCCAAACACCCGATGGTCGACGACTACGATTTGAGTGGTTTGCAGTATGTGTTCTCTGGAGCCGCGCCTTTGGATGAAGGTTTGGCTGGGCTGTTCGAACAGCGGTTTGGTTTGGTCGTGCGTCAGGGCTACGGCATGACCGAGGCCAGTCCGGTGACCCACTATCCGCCGGCGCGAAGTCTGGATGTGCGGCCCGGTACTGTTGGCAAGGTAACGCCCGGTGCCGAATGCAAGATTATCGACCTCGATACTAAACAGGCGCTGGGCCCAGGGCAGCGCGGTGAGTTATGGGTGCGGGGCCCACAACTAATGAAGGGCTATTGGAAGAATCCCGAAGCTTCAGCTTTGACCATCGACCGCAACGGCTGGTTGCATACAGGCGATATTGCGGTGATGGACGAAGATGGTTATCTGTCTGTAGTCGACCGGGTCAAGGAGTTGATCAAGTTCAAGGGGTTTCAGATTGCGCCGGCGGAACTGGAAGGGGTGTTGATTACCCATCCGCAGATTACTGATGCTGCCGTTATTCCGATGGCCGATGAGCGGGCGGGGGAAGTGCCGTTGGCGTTCGTTGTTCGATCCGACGCGGCGGTGGACGAACAAGCGGTGAAAGATTTTGTGGCCGAACGCGTAGCACCATATAAGCAGTTGCGCGAGGTGCGGTTTATCGAATCAATCCCGAAGACCGCGTCGGGCAAAATCCTGCGCAGAGTATTGGCGCGGGCATAACGCCCACGCCAAAGGGGTCATCTGGCCAATTGCTCCCGCCAGAACCTGGCTTGATCCGAAGGCATTAGCTCCAGGCGAATCAGTCTGGCTTCAATCGCTGCCGGACTCCGACCATGCAGGTCGGCCAGGGCTTTAACGTCGCGATTTGTGGCGAAGCGTTCAGCCAACTGCTGATCCTCTTCATCATCCCAACGCACACCGGCCTTGGCCGGGCCGTTTTTTGGTCGACTTGTTTTAACCAACAATTCCCGCAAGGCATCTCGCACCGCGGGCTGGCACACGACCTGCTCGTCGCCAAGCGGCGACAAATCGGCCGGGTCACGGCCATTGACCAGGTTTTTCACTACATCCATGCTATCCATAGCATTGTCTCCCTTAAGTTGATGAAACGGACCGGGTAGCCGTAGCCACCCGGTCGCTCGCCCTTATTCGCCTGCCGACTCGACCACGATGTACTCGCGGTTCTTTTCGACTGTGGCCAGGCCAATACCGCGAACCTTGACCAGTTCGTCGGCATGGCGGAATGCGCCATTTTCGTCACGATATTGCACAATCGCTTCTGCCTTCGATGCACCGACACCGTTGAGTGCGTCAGCGATTTCTTCAGCAGTTGCGGTGTTGATGTCCACCGGTGCTTGTGCGAATGCGGTGCCGATGCTCATGGCGATACCGAACAGGATTGCATAAAGGGTTTTCATTTCAATTTCCTCCTTGAGGTTTTAAGTTCCAAAAAAACTGACGGTGCCGTCCGTGGCAAGAAGCTGAGTAAATTCCATTTTGAATCCATTCGCGTCAACGAGTTTCGTTGGCTTCCTTCCGTCAGGTCGTCATCAATGACAACGCGGCCAGTTTGCCGATGTTGAGCGTAGTGGGCTAGAGGAAAAAGCCCTCAATGGGCGTAGGAAAAATCCTATGGTTTTGGGGTCGTGGAGTTTTACAGCGCCGCAGCAACCAGATTGGGCCCCTCATCCGTCTGCACCTGGCGTGCAGACACCTTCTCCCGTGTCGTTCGCAATGGCTCACTGGAAGAAGGGAGAGTCGTGCGTCTGGTGCGGGTGGCAGCCAGGCTGTGTGCGACCCGCACGGACAATTCCCTTCTCCCCGCATCAGCGCATCTGGGGAGAAGGTGGCTGCGCGAAGCGAGGCCGGATGAGGGGTGAGTCCTTGGTCGTGGAGTTTTTTGTAGAAACGCAGCAACCAGATTGGGCCCCTCATCCGTCTGCACCTGGCGTGCAGCCACCTTCTCCCGTGTCGTTCGCAATTACTCACTGAGAGAAGGGAGACTCGTGCGCCTGGTGCGGGTGGCAGCCAGGCGATGAGCGACCGTGAGGCAACGTCACTTCATTCCGGGAGAGCGCTCATCGGCGGGCGCTCTCTATGCAATCAGTCGTCGTCGTGCTTCGGCTTGTGCGCCTCTATCAGCTGTTTTTGCACGTTGCCTGGCACGCGGTCGTAGTGACTGAATTCCATGGCGTACTGGCCTTGCCCGCCGGACAGGGCTTTGAGCTCGGTCTGATAGTCGGAAAGTTCAGAGACTGGTGCTTGAGCATTGATTACCAGCATGCCGTTTTTCAGTGTTTCGGTGCCGTTGATGCGCGCGCGTTTGCTGGCCAGCGCACCGGTGACATCACCCATGAACTCGGCCGGCACAGTGACGTCGATGTTCACCATCGGTTCGAGAATGATCGGTTTGGCGGCTTTGATGGCGTCGAGGAATGCCTTTTTGCCTGCCGACACGAAGGCGATTTCCTTGGAGTCGACGGCGTGATACTTGCCGTCGTAGACATCGACTTCGATATCCTGCATTCGGAATCCGGCAACCGCGCCTTCCTCCATAACCCCACGCACGCCTTTCTCCACAGCGGGGATCAAAGATGTTGGAATGTTGCCACCCACCACACTGCTCTTGAAGCGAAAGCCCTCGCCACGCTGCAGCGGTTTAATGCGCAAATAGACCTCACCGAACTGGCCTGCACCGCCCGTTTGTTTCTTGTGGCGGCTATGACCCTCAGCGCCAAGGGTGACCGTTTCGCGGTAGGCGATACGCGGAGGTCGTGTATTGACCTCGACGTTGTAGCGCGATTGCATGCGCTCCAGATTGACGCGCAAATGCAATTCACCCAGGCCGCGAATGACCGTCTCATTCAACTCGGCACTATGTTCGATTTCCAGGCAGGGGTCTTCCTCGCCCAGCTTGTGCAGAGCGGTTGACAGTTTCTGTTCAGTGCCTCGAGTCTTGGCTTCAATCGCCAAGCCAAACATTGGCTGTGGGAAATCGATGGGCTTGAGGTGGAAATGGTCTTCATCGTGCGAATCGTGCAGCACCGCATCGTAGTGAATGTCTTCCACTTTGGCGACGGCACAAATATCTCCGGGTCGTGCCACTTCGATTTCGTGATGGTCTTTGCCTTGCAGCTTGAACAAGTGGCCGACTTTGAACGGCTTGCGGGCGTCGCCGATCAGCAGTTGGGTGTCTTTTCTTATAGTGCCTTGGTAGACACGAAAGACTGCCAGTTTGCCCACGAAGGGGTCATTGGTGATCTTGAAAACGTGAGCGATGACATGCGCCTTAGCGTCAGGGTTGGCAGACACGGTTCGCGCATCCTCACCTTCTCCTTTCTGAAACGGCGGCGGGTTGCCTTCCGCTGGATTCGGCATCAGCTTGACGGTCAGGTCCAGCAGTTCCTTGATGCCCGCGCCGGTGCGTGCAGAAACGAAACAGATCGGCACCAGGTGGCCTTCACGTAGACATTGCTCGAATGCGTCATGCAATTGTTGTTTATCGGCTTTGCCGCCTTCGAGGTAGGTTTCCATCAGGTCTTCGTCGACCTCAACGACCTGATCGAGAATCTCGGTGTGAGCATCTTCAACGCTGAAAATGTCGGTCTCCCCCTCCTCATGGAAGAAGCAATCAGCAACTTCCGTGCCGCCCTTGGCCGGTAGGTTGATCGGCAGGCACACGTTGCCGAAGGCCTCGCGAATGTCTCGCACCAACTGGGTCAGGTCGAGATCGTCGGCATCCATTTTGTTGATGATGATCATGCGACAGGTCTTGCGCTGCTTGGCGCGTGCCATCATGCGCTCGGTGCCCAATTCAATACCGGATTGGGCATTGATCACTATTGCGCAGGTTTCTACCGCGCCGGTGGCCGCCAGGGTTGGGCCACGAAAATCCGGATATCCCGGGGTGTCGATCAGATTGATGGTGGTATCGCGGTGCTCGACATGGACCACAGAAGAGTCCAAAGAATGTTGATGCTGCTTTTCCAGTTCGTCAAAATCGCAGACTGTACTGCCTCGTTCCACCGAGCCCGCTGAGCCAATCGTGCCGCTATATTCCAGCAGCTTCTCTATCAGGGTTGTTTTGCCGGCCCCTGAATGGCCGACCAGGGCAATATTTCGGATATTCTCGGTGGTGTACTCGGGCATAGAGATCTCCCTTCGGTCTTGACGGACGGTGTCGCGCTGTGGCACGACATTGTTTATGACCCCAAGAATACACCCTTTCGAGGACAAATGAAGTCAGTGAGCGAATCCAAACCAATGTCTGATAAGCGCGCAATATTCATCCATGGGGCAGGGGGTGGTTCCTGGGAATGGCAGTTATGGCAACCGGTGTTTGAAGCCTGGGGAATCGAGTCCATCGCCATCGACCTGGAACCCAATGCCAATGGCCTTGAGAACACGCGCTTTGAAGACTACCGCCAACAGGTGCAATCAGTCGCCACCGAAGGCGACACGTTGATCGGTGCCAGCCTCGGCGGCTTGATTGCCATGGCCACCCATGATGTAGCGGCTCGTGTATTGATTAACCCCATGCCGCCATTGGCCATGATCGATGAACCCGCCGCCAAAGATCTACCCGCGATCATCCCCTGGTCGACCCTGGGTTTTCGCAGCCACCAACGCTCCATGGGCAACGCCTATGCGGCAACGGTATTGGCGACACATGGTCGTTGGCGGGATGAGTCAGGCCAGGTTCTGACGGACGCCTTCAATGGCATCGTCGCCCATCCCGATGGTACGCCCACCGTGGTCATGGCCAGTGAGCTGGACGAAGACATCCCCGCGCAAACCTCCATGCAGTTGGCTTTAAACTGGAAAGCCGATCTGTGGCAGCTTCGAGGTGAGACCCACCTGTCCCCCTTGCTGGGGCGCAACGCCACCACGCTTGCCGAGCGGGTGGCGCGGTTCATGCTGGATATCTAGAAGTCTGTCGTCACTCGAACATACGGAAAGCGTCCCGGCGTTTCGTATACCGACGAGTCAAAACTGTTTGCAAACGCGGTCTGCGATAGCGGCGGTCCCTTGTCAAACAAGTTGTTGACGCCAAGGGTCAATTGCGTGCCCCAATCACCGATGTGATAGGTCAGTTGCACGTCGTGGTAGGTCACCGAGCCCAGTTTGCGATAGTCGAGTACGCCGTCTGGACCACCGCCAGGTTGAGTGAAGTCGCGCCCGCCGGTGTTGTCGGGCCCCAAGTTGCAGTACGGTTGGCCCCCGTTCGCGGCATTCGGAGGCAGTGTGAAGTCTCCGTAGGAACCGGCATAGCAGGCTTCTCGCTGGTGATGGATGTAGCGCATGCGCCAGCTGGCATCCCAATGGCTGTTCGACCAGGTTAAGTCGAGGTTGGATTTCCAGCGCGGAACGGTAAAGTCACCCTGGTTGGTGCCTACATAGCCAGTGGTGATTGTTATTGGATCGACACTTCGGTTGCTAACTCCCGGCCGCTGAATGGATGACCGAATCAGGTACACGCCTTGCCAATCCAGTGTTAATGATCCGTGTTGGTACATTGCACCAAAATTGGCACTGCGAGTGGTCGCTCGAAGCTCATTGACGGCAACGTTAAACAGCTCATTGCCGTAGATCTGGCCATACGCGTTACGCTCTATGAATTGGCAGTATTGAAGTGAGGTTGCGCACAAGTTGAGAATGGTTTGAAAGCCAATAATTACAGGCGAATCGCTAAGCTCGATATCCATTGCGCCGGCATTTAGTTTCAAGCCCGTCAGCCAGGATGGCTCGTACTGTAGGCCAAAGATCCACGATTTGGCGGAAGCGGGCTTCAAGTAAGGGTTAGAGCCAGTCGTGACCAAATGATTGGCGCCGACTTGCTGGTAGCCATTCGGTACCTGTGCGCAACCGGGCAAGTCGGGGTTTGCTGCTGCACCACCGTTACAGGGATCAGAAAAAGTTGGAGAGTCAAATCCAGTTTCCCGAAACAGCGATACCAGACTGGGATATTGCAGGTCTCTGCTGGCACCTCCACTGATCTGAAACTCCTCATTGACTTGCCACCGCAAGGCCACCGAAGTTGCGTTGCCCTGGTGTGCCGAATCGGGCATTGCCGGGTCGATCCTGCGGCCGTTGAGTGCATATCGATTCTGCCGTTGGCCTTCGCTTGCGAGGTCCAGATAGCGGGCGGCCAATTTAAGTTCCAGTTGTTTTGCAATGGGCCGCTCACTAAGAAGCGGAACTGACAAGGCGACATAAACTTCATTGGAGTGCAGCCGACCTGAAGTATGCCGACCAGGGTTGTTAGCCGTTGTCTGGTAGGTCTGTCCCAGCGCATCCAACCGCTGTTGGCTGCTTTGCCTGGTTGCACTAAAGCCCGCAGCGAGTGAAACATTACCCGCCGACAATTCGAATAACTCACCTTGAATGTGTCCACCATAGCGGTGCAGAACGTCATCCAGGCTGTCTTGTCCTGACGTGCTGATGTAGTCCAGCATCGCCGGTGTCATAGTGCCTGCCCCACCGAATACATTGAGAGGGACACAACCGGCAATTGCACCGGTGACGCAGTCATCACTCAAAGCGTTGGCAATGCGATTGAGGTCAAACAGGCCAAGGTTTCGTTGATGGTTTGTTACTCTGGAGTAGACATAATCGAGATTCCACTGCCACGGCGCGTTGTCTCCGAGTTGACCATTGAGGCTTGCTGCAAAACGGTAGCTGTCAATGTTTTGTTGGAAGGCAAGAGCAGGCGCTTCCACCATACGCCGGCCTAATAGCCAGCTCGAGGATGGTAGTGCTTGGCCTGTCGGGTTGTAAGGGTTTAGTGCGCCAACCCCGATTCTGCTGGCTGCCCCAAACCCAAACAAACCCAGGAACAAAGGTGCGGCGCCGAGGCTTTGAGTGGAGCGGCCGTGGCTGTAGTTGCCATCCATCGTCAAGGTGACGTTGCTGTTTAGTGTGACGCGAGCCTGAGTGTAGATATTTGTTCGTTGCTGTGGTGTTAGCAGGTAGTTGTCTGGTGCAAAGTTGAAGCGGTCGGCCCCGGAACCGGGAGCACCGAAGGAAAAGTCACCGATCCGAAAACAGCTCAAGCCCCGACTGGCCACGTTGCATCCGGGGTCGGTAGTCCAACTGTCGGAAAATGTTCCAGTGGCCGGATTATTGAATCCGAAGCGGCCCTGTGGTGTGCCGCTGGATCGAAAGGAAGTGCCCGTGCCATATTGCGGCTCACGGGAGATGGCGCGATCACCCGCCAATACGGCTTTGGACTGGACATAGTTGGCATTGAAATAGATCGAGGCACGTTCGGACTGGACGCCGATGGATGTATCAAACGCTTGCGCCTCACCATCGGAGTGTTCGAGGTATTTGCCAAGCTGGGCGCGTGCTTGAGCACCTTCGAACTGGGTTCGCGTCACGATATTGACAACGCCAGCGACCGCGCCTTCACCAAACAAGGCAGCCCAACCACCATCCAGAATTTCGATGCGCTCAACTATGGCCAAGGAAATCTGATTGACGTCAACACAACCCTGACGACCCTTGATCCAGCGCTGACCATTGAACAGCACCAGGGTGTGTGCGCAGCCCAGGTAATTGAGATTGATGCGTGTCTCACCATTGCCGCCGTTGTTGAACTGCAGGTTTAGATCCGAGCCGGCCTGCGGAAGCTCCTGCAACAGATCACCCAGGTGGATGTGGCCGCTACGCTCTATGGCGGCTCGATCAATCACAGTGAGCGCAGGCTCGTGCGTCCCAACGCGGTGTGTGAGAGAACCTGTTTGTGGTGTCATCGAGTCGTTGGCTACGCTCTCCGTGGGTCCACAGACCAATGTCAATAGCGAATATTGAATTGCTGCGGTGAGGTACTTGCTGGTCGGCATGTGCAGGGTGTCCATTTTGTCCCCACCTAGAAGTCTGTCGTCACCCGAATATACGGAAACCGTCCCGGCGTTTCGTATACCGACGAGTCAAAACTGTTTGCAAACGCGGTCTGCGATAGCGGCGGTCCCTTGTCAAACAGGTTGTTGACGCCAAAGGTCAATTGCGTGTCCCAATCACCGAGGTGATAGGTCAGTTGCACGTCGTGGTAGGTCACTGAGCCCAGTTTACGATAGTCGAGTACGCCGTCTGGACCACCGCCCGGTTGAGTGAAGTCGCGCCCGCCGGTGTTGTCGGGCCCCAAGTTGCAGTAAGGTTGGCCCCCGTTCGCGGCATTCGGAGGCAGTGTGAAGTCTCCGTAGGAACCGGCATAGCAGGCTTCTCGCTGGTGATGAATGTAGCGCATGCGCCAGCTGGCATCCCAATGGCTGTTCGACCAGGTTAAGTCGAGGTTGGATTTCCAGCGCGGAACGGCAAAGTCACCCTGGTTGGTGCCAGTGAGTTCGGTTAGGGCAAATGTGACTTCACCTGCTGGAGATACCCCAGTACTACGCTTCGACATCTCGTCAAGGTAGCTGGCGTACCAACTCATTGACAGGGTTCCGGTCGCAAATGAGCCAAAGTCATAGCGCATTTGAAGGTCGCTGCCAGAGACTGTTTCCGCCACCTCATTGACCAAAACATTTTGCAGGTCGACCGGTTGGCCGCCCGAAGCCCGGCCGACTAGATCACAAAACCTCAAACTCGTCGCACAGGCCAATGTGATCGTATTGATGCCGAGGGTAGTGATTACATCGTCGATCTCGATGGAATAGGTGTCCATGGCGATATCCATGCCATCTAGCCAAGATGGCTGATAGCTAAGGCCGAAGGTCCAGGTGTCGGCGCTTTCTGGGCTCAGGAAGGGGTTGGAGCCTGTTGTGATTCGGTACTGAATGCCGGACTGCTGGTAGCCTGCGGGCACATACGCGCAACCCGGCCGGTCCGGATTTGCCGCGGCCCCGCCGCTGCAAGGGTCGGTGAAGGTGGGAAAGCTGTCTCGGGTTCCACCGTGCAGTTGCGAGATATTCGGTACCCGAATGTCACGGCTAAAGCGGCCGTGTAGCTCAAAACGATCGCTCACTTTCCAGCTTAAATCGACCGCCGCCGACGTCCCCTCCTGGTCGTCCGAAAGGTCATCTTTGTTGATTCTACGGCCATTCAGTCGGTAGCGGAAAGAGTCACTATCGGTCCCGTCGCTTGAGTACTCTGTTCGCCTTGCCAACAACTCGAGCTGAAGGCTCTTGGCGGCTGGCAAGTCTGCTAGTAATGGGACAGCGACCGAAGCATAGATGTCCCGCGTTTTCAGTCGGCCGTTCATTGCCAGGCGGGCACTGCCCGTGGTCTGCCTAGTCTGAATAATGGCGTCTGGAAGGTCATAAGCCGATTCGTTTCGCCAGTTGTAACCGGCCGTGAAACCCAAAGGCCCGGCGGGCAGATCGAACAGCTCGCCTTGAATACTGGCGCTGTACATCTTCAGCTCTTCGCCAGAGGCATCCTGCGCGGTGAAGCCGATGTAGTCCAACATGGGCTGGGTAATGGTGCCGCCAAGGCTGGTCCCAACGTTGGCACCGCCAAACACGTTCAAAGGTACGCAGCCGGCGATTGCACCGGTGACACAGCCATCACTGAGTGCTTCGCTAACACGCTGCAGGTTGATCAGACCCTCAGTTATTTGCTTGGCGTTATTTCGTGAGTAGACATAGTTCAGATCCCAGCTCCATGCCCGATCGGCCACTTCGAATTGGCCATCAAGGCCCAGGCCAAAGCGATAGGTATCGACGTCCTGGCTGAACGTCCTTGGTCCTGCTTCCACTAAACGACGCCCCAACAGCCAGCTGGAAGCAGGCAAGGCTTGTCCGGTTGGGTTGTAGGGGTTTAGCGCACCCACACCAATGTTGGCAGCCGGACCTGAGCCAAACAGGCCAAGGAACAGATTCGACGGCGCGAGCTGTTGTGCTGATTGGCGATTGTTGTAAGACGCTTCCAACGACATCGCAACGTGTTCAGTTAGTTGGTAGCGTCCCTGCGTAAAAATGTTGCTTCGTTGCTGTGGCGTTAGCAGGTAGTTGTCTGGTGCAAAGTTGAAGCGGTCGGCCCCGGAGCCGGGAGCACCGAAGGAAAAGTCACCGATGCGGAAACAATCCAGGCCCTGGTTCCCAACATTGCACCCTGGGTCGGTGACCCAGCTGCTGCTGAATGTGCCGGTGGCCGGATTGTGAAAGCCAAGTCTGCCCTGCGGCGTGCCACTGGAACCGAACGAAGTGGCAGTGCCGTATTGCGGCTCTCTGGAAATGACACGGTCTCCAGCAATAACGGGCTGGGATTGCACGTAGCTGGCGTTGAAGAACACTGACGCGCGGTCTGATTGACTACCAATCGAAACATCAAACACTTGCGCCTCACCATCGGAGTGTTCGAGGTATTTGCCGAGCTGGGCGCGTGCCTGAGCGCCTTCGAACTGGGTTCGCGTCACGATATTGACAACGCCAGCGACCGCGCCTTCACCAAACAAGGCACTGGCACCACCATCGAGAAGTTCAATGCGCTCGACCACCGCCAGTGCAATCTGATTGACGTCAACACAACCCTGACGACCCTTGATCCAGCGACGGCCATTTAGAAGCACCAGGGTTTGCTCACAACCCAAGCCTCGAAGATTGATGCGCGTCTCACCATTGCCGCCGTTGTTGAACTGCGGGTTCAGATCCGAGCCAACCTCAGGCAACTCCTGCAGTAGATCGCCGAGGGTGATGTGGCCTGAGCGGGCGATCATGGTCCGATCAATCGTTCGCAGTTCGACCGGGTTGATGCCAATGGTATCGGCAATCGAACCTGCTGGCTGCTCGCTGGCAACTGTTTGTGTTGCGGTGAATGTCAGGGGGGTTAGAGTTAGTAGAGCCAATTGAATGGCGGCATGGAGTGGCTGGCTGCGCGACTTGTTGTCCTTCGCATCGTTCATTGATCGCTCCTGTTCATCCGTTTTGACCAGGGCATGTGCAGTGCACCTGGTTCCATGTTCCCTACCCAACGCCGTTGTTGGATAGGTCGACCTTATTGAGGTGTACAGATCGGCGTCAATTCGGGTTTGACTAAAATTGCGGTGAAACCGACGAAGCGACAAGCCGGCCGGTTAGTCTGTTGAGGCAGGGGGCGTTTTGGCACTCCCAATGCAGGCCAGATTGATCTAGAAGTCGGTCGGATGCGCAGTAGGGAAGGGCCCAAGTCTGTGTCGTATAGCGACGCACGAAGAAAAGCCGTGTGGCAAGCGAACTACAACAAAATGCCCCCAGTCACATCCATGTGAGCCGGGGGCTGGGGAGGAACCGATTGGGGGAGGTTTACTCGGCTGGAGTTACGCTGACACGAACGCGGATTGTCTCGCCTGGTTCATGCGGCATG
>BQJN01000077.1 GCA_021604725.1 Lysobacteraceae bacterium
CAGCCATAGATTGAGCTGGCGTATCAGTCGTTCAATGGCTGGCATTACCCAGTCCAGACACAGTCCCAGCAACGGGGTCATGCATGTCCATGCCAGCGATAGTGCGGCGATGACCAGTCCTCCGATCAAGTTATCCGTGAGCCAGTGCGCGCCAATGATCAGGCGGGGCAGCATCATCACCAGTACCAGCAAGGCGGCCGGCACCAGCCAACGCCACAGTCGATGACGGTTGCCCACCAGCATCAGGTAGCCCAGCCATGCAAACAGCACAGCGGCGTGATCCCCGGGAAAGGAGGTGCGATCCCCAGCCTTGACGCGAAATGGACCCACGTGGCTGGCTGTTGATATCGCGCCATCGACAGCCATCGATGGACTGGGCAACTTCCATCCGGCCCACTGACTCAATGGACTGAGCAAAACTTCGCGAAACAGTAGCAACCAAATCAGCAGCAGCACAAAGCCGACAAAACCGCGCCGCACAGCGTTACGCTCAATGGCCCACCCACCCTTGAGCAGGAACAGGGCCATTAGCAAAGCGGTTGCAAGATCAGTGGCTCGAATATTGGCGATGGCCACGATTTGCGACCAAAGCGGAGCGTCGGCCATTGAACCGTTGAGAACGACAAACAGCGTTAGCGACAATTGCTGCAGCCAGGCCCGAGATTCCGGCCAGGCCCACAATGCGATCAAGCCCAATGCCATCATGTGCAGGGTCAAAAACCCGCCAATATGCCACCGTCTGGAAATCATCCGCAGCACCCCAATCCGTCACCTCCCGTACATTCGGCTGGATTATCGAGGCACTCGCCGCTCGGATCAATAACCATTTTCGCTCCAGGCACGATGACTAGTCGCTCCATGAGTGACTAATGACACGGCTACTTTCGGCAGATTCGCAACGGGCAGTCGATCAATACAATAGAGACGACACCGCCGAGCCACATGTTCGGAATTGGGCAAACAGGAAACGACGACATGATTCATTCACACTTGGCTACTCATCGAAAGCCCGGTCAGGCCGCAACTCGAACTGCATTCATTTGCCTTGCGGCTGTTTGGCTTGCTGCCTGCAGCGGTGCGCATTCCTACGAGAGCGCCAGTGAGCACACGGTGGCCGTTCCGGTGAAAATCCAGGCCGTCGCTCAAGCCAGCATTTCTGGTTCAGTCGAAGCGCTGGCAGAACTTGAAGCCGATAGGGATACGCAGGTACTGGCTCGCAGTGGCGGCCAAGTGGTCAGCCTGGCTGTAGAGGAAGGTGACGAAGTTAGTCGCGGCCAGGTGTTGCTTAGTCTGGATGACGAACAGGCGCGGATGGCGCTGCAGCAGGCAGAGGCGATACTGCAACGCCTGGAGCGAGAGTGGCAACGATCATCCGACCTGATTGAACGCCAGCTGGTATCGCGTGAAGCCCACGACCGGGTGCGTTTTGACTACCAAGCACAACAAGCGGCCGTTGCGCTGTTGCGTGCGGACCTGTCCGACAAGCAGGTCAAGGCACCTTTCGACGGCATCATTGCCGAGCGACTTGTAAACAAGGGTGAAGTGCTAAAACCGTTGCAGGCCGCATTCAGGTTGGTCGACCCCACGTCCATCCAGGCGGTCATCCACGTACCAGAAAAGCAGTTGGGATCGATCCAGGCAGGCATGCCAGCCATCGCCAGACTGGCGGCTTATCCTGACCAGCAGTTTAACGCCACTGTGATTCGCGTCGCACCACGCGTTGACTACCGGGCCGGAACCGGTCGAGTCGTCATTGCTTTCAATGACGCCAACACCTTGCGACCAGGCCAATTCGGCAGCATAAAAATTAAAACTGCCGAACGGGCAAATGCGCTGGTGATTGCCGCCCAATCGGTAGTGTTGGATGGACCGACGTCTGTTGTTTATGTCATCAGTGACGCGGGACTGGCGCAACGCAAGCAGATCGTTCTCGGTCAACAGGTTGACGCCACCCACGTCGAAGTAATCTCTGGGCTGTCAGTCAATGATCGTGTTGTTTCCGAAGGCCATAATCGATTGGACGATGGAAGCTTTGTTCTAGAAGTCTAAGAGCAACAAGCGCGAGCCTTGAGTCATACTCCTGGGCTTGTGCCAAGCGTTGCAGTCGCCGCTCCGAATCAGGGGCGGTTACAAAAACTGCCAGGCTGGCGCGCTACTTCGATGATCACCCTATTTCGATAAGGCCTGGCCCGCGCAGCAGCTAGACGGCTGATCTTCTTTTTTGTGAACCATGCACGGATAGTGCAGGAACTGGACCACAGTCTGTGATCTGCAATACAGGCAAACTCTGTCCCATCGAAAGGCATTGAATGGGAGTAGATCAATGAAGCAATTTGTAGCAACGGGACTTTTTCTTGCTTTGACGGTTGGGGTCACAGCATCAAACGCAGCGGAGTTGGGAAGCGGCGAGCCGGCCTGCCTGACCAAGGAAGCGCTGGTCGCCATGCGTCAAGCACAGGCAAGCGAAGACCAGGCCACACGCGATTGGTTGCTGGGGGGCGCGTGCGTTGTTTTCCCCAAGGCGGTATCGGTAGCCGTCGTTGAGGACTTTGACGATCAGACATCGCTGGTCAAGGCACGGATTAGCGGTCGTCAAATGAAGTTGTTCGTGGAAAGTCAGACGCTTTAAGACTCGGCGCTCTGACTTTTAACAACCAGCCAGACTAAAGGGGGCTGCCAATGGCAGCCCCCTTTTTTTATTGCAACACGCTACGGCACCACTACGACGATACAGCCAGTCGTTCACTACCGTAGATTCTGGCTGCCACCATCGCTAGCACAAGCGCTGCGAGCATTGTGCTTGCCATCGAAACCGCGACCGAAACCGCATCCACTGATTCGACTCGCAGCACCTTCTCTATGATCAGATTCTGGCCCATGATCGGTATCGCCATCATCCATAACTGGCCTTTGACTGGCACCACGAACAACGCCAGCGAGGGGATCATCGGTAGCAGCAGCAGCATTGACAAATAGGTCTGCGCCTCTCTAAACGTGCGCGCGAAAGCGGAGATGACGTTTTGCAAGGACGCCGCCAGAAAGGCCACGGGAACGACCACGAAGAACAGAAACACGCCTTCTCGAAGTCCCAGCGACAAAGAAATGCCCAGGGTGTCGGCGGGAATCAGCTTCATGCTCTGTGAAAAGGCCAACAAGGTGATCACCAACGATGCCGAAGAAAACACCGCTGTCGCCAACAGTTTGCCGCCCATGATCTGCCATCGGGGAACCGGGTTGATCATCAATGGCTCAAGACTCTGACGCTCGCGCTCGCCGGCGGTGGCATCAATGGCCAGATACATGCCGCCCATGAACACGGCAATCATCAGAAAATACGGCAGCATGGCCAGCAGCAATGCCCCCCGCGACTCTGGCGTCGACAGGTCGTGCTCTTCGATCAAAATTGCTCTGGTGATTCCAGGGTCTATGCCGCGAACCTGCAGCCGCATCACCCCCACCAGATTGCCATACCCCTGAACCATGCGTTTGACCCGTTCAATGATCGTTCGAGCATCTCGCCTGGATGCATCAAAAGTCATCTTTACGGTAGCTGGATCGTTGGTTTCAAAGCGCTCGCCGAAATCAGATGGAATCTCCAGAACGACCGTAGCGGTTTCGTCCCGCACCACTGCTTCGGGATCGTCAGGGGGGTCCTGAATCTCAACGCCTTGCCGCTTCAGATGAGCTACCAGACCCGGTGCATATTCGGCACCAATCACCGGAAGCTCCAGCGCCTGTTCTGCACGCTCACTCTCCATCTTGGTGATGGTGGATATCATCAGTGCAAACAGGACCGGTCCCATCAGCGGTCCGAATAACAGCGCCGACATTACAGAACGACGATCACGCAAGGTTTCGCGGACTTCCTTGCCAAAAACCAGTTTCATGCCCCTCATGCCATCAAACCCTCTTCACTACCGATGGCGGCGACGAAAGCGTCCTCCAGGGTACTTTGACCTGTCCTTTCCATCAGTTCCTCCTTTGTCCCCTCAGCCGTAACCTTGCCGTGCGCGATGACCACAATGTGGTCACACAGAGCCGCGACCTCTTGCATGATATGGCTGGAGAACAGCACACAGCGACCCGATCGCTTCAGTTCCCGACAGAACTCGCGCATGGCTCGAGTGCTCATTACATCCAGGCCATTGGTCGGCTCGTCGAGCAATACGTTTTGTGGTTGATGAACCATGGCACGGGCAATCGCGACCTTGACTCTCTGCCCCTGCGAAAAGCCTTCGGTGCGTCGGTGTTCGATGTCATGCAAATCGAGTTTGTTAATGATGTCGTCGGCATTGGCCCTCAAGGTATCTTCATCCAAGCCTTGCAGGCGACCGAAGTATTCGATGTTTTCGCGAGTAGACAGACGTTTGTACAGGCCACGGCTGTCGGGCAACACGCCAATGGCGCGGCGTACACTTTGCGGATCTTGCACCGGGTCATGACCGTCGATCCTGATCGAACCATGCGCCGGCTTTAGCAAGGAATACAGCATGCGCAAAGTCGTCGTCTTGCCTGCACCGTTCGGCCCCAAAAGCCCGGTTATCGAACCGTTCGGCGCCGAAAAACTTACGCCGTCAACGGCTTTGACGTCGCCGAAATGACGAACCAGATCTTGCACTTCAATCATGGCTTCGGCCCTGCATTGGTCAGAAAGAAGGGCATGGGCCCCATAACATCGAGACACGACACATCAAGCTCCAGTGCGTCGCCGGTGTCTATGAATTCCGTTACCAGCATCGGGACACAGCCTCTGGGCAATACGTTGTGACCCTGTCCGGCAACCACCAGGTGGCGGCCGTTGTTGAGGTTGGAGACTACGGTTTCGCCGTAAGATGGCGGCGTTACCGGATCCAGCTCCCCGGACAACAGCATGGTTGGCACATCACTGGTCAACGGCAACCTCCGATCAGCAGGCACGGCAACGTCGGGCCATGCCTGGCATTGCTCCTCAGCCGCTTCGATCAACAATGTGCCTAGCAGGCTTTGTTCGGTGCCGTCAGGAATAGAGAACAGTGGAACATCCTCGGCACACATGATCGCCAGCTCAAGACCACGACTGATTTGCTCACCCAAGGAGTTGGCAATCATCACCGCTTGCGCCACCAGTGGTTCAAAATCACCTTCTTCGGCGGCGCGATGAACCAGCAAGGGCAGCAGTGATTGGGTCTCGGTGCTATAGCTGAGCAAGCGAATCACGAAGCCCAGCGTCGCGTGATCAAAGCTTGTTCGCTCGTTGATGCCTGATTTGGGATTGCGAACCTCGATTTCGAGCGGTTGCTCAACTTGCTGTTGCAAGCGATCGAATGTTTGCGCCAGGTCAGGAAATACCGCATTGCAGTCAGGCTCGTTGGCGCACCGCTCAAGTAATCGATCAATCACCCTTTGCAGATTGATGGCATGCTCGGTACCAAGCGCCAGCGGGTTGGGAACAACTCCATCGAGCAGCAAGGTACGCACGTGGTCCGGGTACTGGTTGGCATAGCGTTGCGCCAACCTGGTGCCGTACGACACACCAACCAGGTTGATGGTTTCATAACCAAAGTGTCGCCTGACGACATCAATATCGGCGGCGGCATGATCGGTCAGAAAATACCGCGGATCATGATCCAATCCTGCTAAGCACTGCCGGGCCAGAGCTGCAAGGTCCACTGAGCTGAAATCCAGCGCCAGGGTTTGCTCATCGATTGGACAGTCCAGTGGCGCTGAGCCCCCGGTTCCGCGCTGGTCGATCAGAACGACATCACGAGTCGCATTCAACTTGGCGAATACGCCGGCCAATCCGGGATAGGCCTCGGTAGCCGCCTGGCCCGGCCCACCGGCCAGAAAAAAGACTGGATCATCTTTGGCATTATTGGTGGTGGCCCCAAGTCGAGCCACTCGTAGTGAGATGACCTGATCACTACCGTCACCCAAAGGTGCGTCAACTTGCTCGCACTTCGCCGCGACGCCCCCACCAGGGGAGGCTAACCAGCAGGCTTCCTCCTGGGCTTGCACATGGTGGGCAGCCAGAAACAGCGCACTAGCCGCTAGTATCCTTAGCATGGATGTTCCCCGAATCAACAGAAGTCATGCATTGTAGATGCTGACTGGCGTGCAAACCATCTGCCGAAAGATTGGTATGGGGTTTATTTAAGGCGGCAACCCGACGGGCCGGCACACCGATAAGGCGCGAGGGAAGCTCTGATTAATTCGAATGCGGCTCTGCTTGACCTGAAGCGTGCAGCTGCTAGACGCATACCGCAGGCAATGGCCATAGCCCTTGGCAAGGAATGGAACAACGCAGATGTGCGCATCAGGCCAAGCCCTTCGGGGCCTGCAGAGCAGCCCGCACTCTTCGTTAAACATTCTCGGCAGGCAGTGAGCATGCTGTCGAATGAAAGCCTCGATTGCGAACGGCTCTGTAGGCCAGAGTCATATTCGAATTGATCAGAGCTTCCCTAGTCGAAGTCGACTTTGAAGTTCAGTTCGGGATGCGATGACAGTTTGAGGTCGATCTTGTCAGCCAGCTTCTCGCCAAACATGCCTTTTCGCACTTTTCGACCGGCATCATTATAGGAAGCTACCGCGCGGTTACCCAGGTCATTGGCTCGCCACCGCAATGCCAGGCGATTCTCAACGGGCGGAAACGCTTCTTTACCATTGAGCGCCAGCGCGGGCTCATCAGACTCCGGGTTGGCTGCCGCAGGCAACGGCGCAAAACGATGATCGTCTCGCATGAAACTGATCAGGTCAGCATGGGTCAATGGAGATTCAGTACCGAGCGGCGCGGGCGCTGTAACACTCTTGGCAGAGTTCGTAGTCAGAGCACTGTTGGCATACTTTTGCTGAGCTGATCCCAGCGGCGACAAACACAACAACACACAGCCTGTAATCAGGGCTTCAGCGGCTCTAGCGCACCGAGTGTTGAGTAACATTGTCGTAGCACCTCCTTTCCAAGGCGATTATAGCAGAACGCCGTGGTGTTGCGAACGCTTCGCCGAGCCCCAAATAGCACGTTTACTAAGCGTTACCTTACGCTATTGAAGCTGAACAGTTCGTGAATAAGGCCTCGTTTTTGGCGATTGTGACTGAGAAATGTGTCACAACAATGAAGGAGGCTCGCTTCGTGCATCTTTCATGGAGGGTGTTGCAACAGTCCGTCCTGGACCGACGACCCACGACACGCCATGAAACCACGGTGCGCCTCCCCTCTGGCCTCACACATTACTCGGCCTTCGGCCGGCGGTCTGGTTGCCTTTTCGCGTGTTGGTTCTGCGCGTCTTGCCGCTAGGCGGACGGGGCCTTAGGCGTTCGAATAACCGGCGAAACATATTTCTCGCGCCGAATCTTCGGTACCGGCAAGCCAGCTTCCTTGAGCATGCGAAAACAGTCATCGACCATGTCTGGATTGCCGCACAAGTAGGCAATATCAGTACCCGGGTCAGGTGAAAACTGCTGTAGCTGGGTCTGTACATAACCGCGGCGCACGTTGTCAGGGCTGTCTTCGGGTAAGGTTCGACTCAAGCAGGGAATGTACTCAAACCCCTCTACCTGTTCATGCATTGCTTGAAACTCGTCGGCGTAAAGCACCTCGTGGCCATGACGGCAACCAAACAACAATACAAATTGACAGTTGGCTTGCTCGATAAAAGACCGGATTTGCGGCAGCATTGCCCGGTAGGGGGTGACACCGGTGCCAGTGGCGATCAGAAAGTTGCGCCGTTCCGGCTCGGCGTTGAGGACGAACCGACCGTATGAACCACTGGCATCAATGCGATCACCGTTCTGCATCGCAGACAGCAGCTCAGTAGCCGCGCCTCCCGACACATACGAAACCGCAATCTCGATCTGCTCTACACCTGACTGCGGATCTTCGGAGACCGTGGCCACGCTATAGCTACGTCGAAGATCAGCGCCATCATGTTGGAAGTGCAGTTGGATGAACTGCCCAGCGATGAACCTGAATGCCTGGCCATCAACCCGCCTAAAAACCATGTGACGGCAACTGTCATACAGCATATGAGAGTCGACCAACTGCAATTGAAACTGTTCTGCCATGGCGTACCGCCTCAGATCGAATTTGGGAAATAGGAAAGCCTCGAAAAGCGAATCGCTATTGAGACAAGAGCCATGGACCTATGCGTCGGAACTCTCTCCGCCACTTTAACTGGAGGCTGTCTGCCTCCAAATCAACAATGCTCCGAAGACTTGCGCCTTCAAAGTACGGCGACACACGGCATCGGAGGAACGCGATACACTACGCACCGGTCAGCACTGCCCTGGCCCTGCTACCACGAGATCATCTATGAAAGCCCTCAGCATCGAAAACTTGAAAAAGACCTACGCCAATGGCGTTACCGCTCTTAAGGGCGTGTCCCTGGACGTTGAACAGGGTGATTTTTTTGCTCTCCTGGGTCCTAACGGCGCTGGAAAATCGACCCTGATCGGCATCGTCAGCTCGCTGGTCAACGCGACCTCCGGTGACGCGAAAGTCTTCGGCGTCTCAATTCACAATAACCGCGCTGAAGCCATGTCGATGATCGGCCTGGTGCCGCAGGAAGTCAATTTCAATCAATTTGAACGGCCAATTGATATTGTCGTAAACCAGGCCGGTTACTACGGCATTGCGCGGAAGGTGGCTCACCAGCGCGCTGAAAAGTACCTGAAAGAGCTGAAGCTTTGGGACAAAAGGAATGACTTGTCACGCAACCTGTCTGGCGGCATGAAGCGACGCTTGATGATCGCTCGGGCGATGATGAACGAACCAAGGCTGTTGATTCTGGACGAACCAACCGCAGGCGTCGACATCGAGATTCGGCGCTCCATGTGGAAGTTCATTAGCGGCATCAACGAACGTGGGACGACGGTCATATTGACCACACACTACCTCGAAGAAGCCGAACAACTATGTCGCAATATCGCGATTATCGACCACGGTGAGATCGTACAGAACACTACAGTGAAGGAACTGATTAGTCAGCTGGACGTGGAAACCTTTGTCCTCGATTTAAGAGCCGCTGCCGTCGAATTGCCCGAAGTCGAGGGTTTCGCTTTCAGACGAAGGGACGAAATGACGCTGGAAGTTGATGTACCCAGGGACCGGTCGGTCAATCCAGTTTTCGCCGCTTTGCAGCACGCCGGCATCGAGGTGCTGTCTTTGCGAAACAAGACCAATCGTCTGGAGGAACTGTTCATGCGATTGGTTGACAAGGAGGCGGCGGCATGAAGTCTGTCAGCTGGGTCGGCCTACAGACCATTGTCATCAAGGAATTGACCCGTATTTTAAGGATCTGGGGCCAGACGCTGGTCCCACCGGCCATCACCATGTCCTTGTATTTCATTATTTTTGGCGAGTTGGTGGGTCGACGTATCGGTCAAATGGGCGGCCTGGACTACATGGACTTTATCGTTCCAGGGTTGGTCATGATGGCGGTCATTACCAACTCCTATGCCAACATCGTATCGTCATTTTTTGGTGCAAAGTTCGGCAAGCATATCGAAGAGATTCTGATCTCTCCGCTGCCCAGCTACATCATTCTGTTGGGCTATGTCACTGGTGCCGTGTCCAGAGGACTAATGGTCGGCGCGGTGGTACTGGTCGTTTCCATGCTCTTCTCCGACCTGCAAATCGCCAATATTGGAGTGACCGTGCTGGTGGTGTTGCTGACTGCAATCGTGTTCTCCCTGGCCGGTTTTATCAACGCGATTTTTGCACGCAAATTCGATGACATATCGATCATTCCGACCTTTGTTCTAACGCCACTAACGTATCTGGGCGGGGTTTTCTATTCGATCGATCTTCTGCCCGAGTTCTGGCGCAACGTGTCACTGCTCAACCCCATTTTGTACATGGTCAACGCTTTCCGGTACGGCATGTTGGGCGTAACAGATGTGCCACTGGCAACCTCTTTGACGATGATCGTCGTCTTCGCTTTGATCCTCGGCGGCATCTGTTTGTGGTTACTGGAAAAAGGTGTCGGGCTTCGGTCCTGAATTGACAAAACTTGCGCATGGCCGATGCCACAGGCAAAGTAAGCAATGCGCGCAATCAGCCATAAACTGGCTGCCGTAGCAGTTTGTGCAACCGATATGGGGATAGAGAGATGAACGGAAGAACGATAATGCAGCTTTTGATCGCTTTCATGCTGGCCTTGGTTTTGGCCGCTTGTGGTGGTTCAGACGACAGCGCCAGCAGTGACATGAAAGAGTCTGCTGAGGAAGCCGCCGATGAAGCAGCGGACGCCATGGATGAGGCCGCTGACGACATCACCGATGCTGCCGACGAAGCCGGTGACGCCATGGACGATGCGACAGACGATTCAGGTGATGCGCTCGACGAGGCTATGGACGAAGCCGGTGACATGGCCGACGAGGCTGGCGACGGTATCTCCGAGGCGATGGACGATGCTGGCGATGCTGCCGACGAAATGATGGACGGCGGAATGGAGATGGGCAGCGATGCCATGGACAAGGCCGGTGACATGGCCGACGACGCGGGTGATGCCATGTCAGGTGCCATGGACGACGCAAAAGACATGGCCGCGGACGCAGTCGAAGGTGCCAAAGACATGGCAGGTGATGCCATGGACAAAGGAGGCGATATGGCTGACGATGCGATGGATGAGGCCGAAGACGCCGCTGAAGACGCAGCAGACGACAACAACTAGTTTGTTGTTGAGGTACGCCTCGGGCCAGGCCTGAGGCGTACTAAAGCAATTGGTCGGCTGCAGGTGAGATCTGGAAGAAGTCCCGTGCGGTATCCGTCGTATGCTGGGCCAGATCTTCCACTGATTCTCCCCTTGCCTGTGCAATCGCGGCAGCAATATGCGCCAGATATTTCGGTTCGTTACGTCGCGACTTGGGCTTTGGCCGAATGTCTCGGGGCAACAAGTAGGGCGAGTCGGTTTCTATCATTAGCCGACCTTTAGGGACATCGCCTACCAGCGAAAGCAAGTGGTGACCCCTCCGTTCATCACAAATCCACCCGGTGATACCGACATGCAAATCCAGATCAAGGCATTCGTATAGCGCCCTTTTGTCTCCGGTGAAACAATGGACCACCATATGTTTGATGCGGTCACGAAAAGGCCGGATGGCGGCAACGAAGTCATCATGCGCGTCTCTGCAGTGCATAAATAGCGGCGCGCCGAGCTCAGCAGCTATCTCCAGTTGCTGCTCAAAACAACGCCATTGGTCTGGCCTCGGCGAGATGCCTCTGAAATAGTCCAGTCCGGCTTCGCCAACGGCTTTGACATTGGCGTCATTGGCGTACATTGAACGAATCTGCTCAGCTGTGGCATCGTCAAAGTCTGCCGCATGATGGGGGTGTGTCCCAACCGTGGAATACAAGCCAGGCCATCGCTCTGCCAATTGCGCGGCTTGCGCGTTGCTATCGAAACAGGCACCGGTGACCATCATGGTAGTGACCCCTTGTGCTTTTGCCTGCGCCAACACAGAGCCGATGTCAGGCGCAAATGACTCGTGCGTCAAATTGGCACCGATATCAAACAATTCCATAGACTAAAGCCTTCACCATTTACGAAGGGGGCCTAATAACGGCCAGATTATGTTCAGCAGGATATGGGATCAGAGAAAGGCGTGTGCAATACACAATTGACCTTTGCTGCCAATTCATCATCAACCTGAAGTTGAAAACGCACACGCCTTGAGTGGCGACACTCGTGCTACCGAAATACCGTGACCCGGCGAACTTGCGATTTGGCCAGCGGCACCGTAGCCGTCCCACCAGTGGTCTCAACATACAATTTCAGTCGATTGGCCGTAGCCCCTTCAATCACGCCATACCAGGTCTCTCCACTGGCAGCGTAAACAATCACTCGCTTGCCAACGTAAGCGCTCAATGCGCCAAACGGTGTTTCGCGGTAACGCTTCCTTTGCTTGTTTCGATCCGGTACTACCGCAAACTCAGGCTGCCGTTGCACTTTTGGCTCATCAGTTTGGTCGGACGTTGCATCGGCAATGACTTGGTCTGAATCTGCGGCGGGCTCGCTCGCCTCGCTACCTGAGTCACCTTCTTCCTGCCCCGCTGAAGCTGGACCAAACTTCAGCAAAACAGGTTCGGGCGTTTCCTCACCAACCGCCACCAGCGGGTTCAACAGCCGCGACAGTTCCTCGTAGCCGTATACCGGCAGGCGATCAACGTAGAGCTTGCTCTCAGGCTCCATCTGAATGCTGACGGCCGCCGAATCGTCCAATGTGGCCCGGTACTGTTCGATCGCCCGTAGTGATGGGGTCACCTCACGCTCGGCCAGCCAGCCCAGAAATTGCTCGACGTTTCGTTCCTTGTACTCGTCGACGGCAACCCCTAGTTCCTCGGCACAGAACTCATTGCGTCGATTGTTGAAGGCCTCATCTTGCCAACGAAAATCAGCGGACCCCAAAGATATTTTCGGCGTCACACCCCGAGTGAGTCCGTCCAACGGTGAATCTGCAGCCAACTCAAGCTCGACTTGCGTAGTCGCCACCTGAACGGTCTCCAACATGAATCGTATGACTACGGTGCGACTATCAAGCAGTTCGTAAGAGAACTCGGTATTGTGGCGTAACGTGGGATACCCCAGCGCCACCAACTCGGGGCCTTGAAAGGCCTCCACTTCACCACAGGCCAGAGACTCAAAAGGGTGACCTGACACCCACATACCGCCACTGCCGGCATCGACGTTGACTTCGACATTTCTCATTGTCAGGCCGAGTTGATTTGGCAGAGTACCGCTGCGCCTCAAATCAGCATTAAAAGTCAGCAAAAATGGTAATCCAGGTGTGCTGATGACTACCTGATCGACCAGCAAAGGCGGATAGTTGAGACCAACAGGAGGGTACAAGCTAACATCATTGATGGTGATATTGCCGTTCAGGTCCGGGTAGGCAGAGTCATAGTTCAGTGAGCCCACCGGCGCGATACTGCTCGCCACCTCACCGAGCGAGCTATTGACCCGCCACCAGACGTACCCATAGGCGACAACCGCGCCCACCAATGCGATCAAAATCAAATAACGCACGAAGCGCATCATGACACTATCGACCCAAGAAAATTGTTCACTTGCGCCGCATCATAACCGATTCAACGCAACAACAACGCTGAAGACGGTCTCATTGCAGCGAGGGCGACGCCCACCGGACCAAGGTCAACTTCACCCATGCTGCCAACTGTCACCCGACGGCGAAAGCCCAAGCGACTGTTCGACAGGCTTCACGCCCAGACCCAGCACCGTCCGATTAGCGTAGGCAAAGTAGGCCGCAACCTGATTGGCCTCGAGAACCTGTCCATCGGTCCAGCCGGCTGACCGACAACGCTCAACGTCCTGGCTTGCAATCGCCTGCGGATGCGTGGTGAGTTTTTCAGTGTAATCAAGCAAAGCCTGGATCCCGGGAGTGATGGTGTCTGGCGCAGTGACCTGGTCACTTTTCAACCACGCCACGATGTTGTCGGCCTCCAAACACAGCCGCTTTAGGCCATGCCAGTGGTGGACTACACAATATTCGCACTGATTGAGCAGACTGACCTGAACGCCAATCGTCTCCAGCAGCCATTTTGGAATGGCGTTTGCGCTGTGGTGCAATACCGCCTTGTACAGCGCCATATGGCCTTCAAGTGTATGTGGTCGCAGGCTATGTGCCTTCAGTATCTGATCTACTTCGCCATCAGGCGCTGCCACTTTGGCGTAGAGACTCTTCAGTTTACCCTCAGCGTCCACAGGGTCGATACAACGAATGAAGGTCATGTCTGAAACAGGCCCTCAATGGCTTCCACCGCTTCGCCACGATCCAATCGCAGCGCATTTCGGTAACACTTGAGCGCAGTGCCCTTGTCATCCAGCTGCTCCATCAGCTCAGCCAATTCAGCAAATGCCTCGGCAGTTGGTTCAATCTGCAAGCTGGAGGTGAAGTGGTTGCGTGCTTTGCCCCACAGTTTTTGACTAGCGCACAAGCGAGCCAAAGCCAACTCAACTTGCGCACACTGCGGGTGTTGATCACGCCAGCTTTCAACCTTTTTCAGTCTGCGAGTAAGGTCCCCGCCGTCGACGCTGGCGTACACGGCAACAGCATGCGCATCAAAATGACGATCTATGCTATTGACCAGTTGCCGCAGCAACAATTCGTTCTGCTCCACCCGAATTGCGGCGGCTGCGTAAGCATCGAGCCCGGGCCTGAGAAACACCTTGTCCTTGCCGACCATCAATCGATAGGCTGCCTTCAGTTCCGCGGCGTCATTGATGCCTCTTAGCCACGACTCCAGCCAATGGCTGCGTGCCACTGTAAATTCCGCGTCCGTGTTGAAGCCGTTGGATCTGAATCGATCAGCATCTGTCGCCAGCTCCTTCCATTTGTGCAGCCCCTCAAGACATTGCCGCTCCAGGGTCAATGCTCGACCGGTGCGACGCTTGCTGGAGCTTAAGGTCATTAGTTGTTCGAGAGCATCTTCAAACTGGCCGCTTTCGACCAGCGCTTCGCAGCGTGCCAAAGTGACCGAGTGGCGAGCGTCACCGCTATCTGAGGCCAGTTGCAGGTATTCATCACGTCGTTGCTCGTCGCCCTGTGCCGATGCGGCCTTGGCCGCCCCCAGGTAGTTCAAGCCAGGGTGTGCACTGCGCTCGGCAGCTTTGGTCAAAGATCGTTCTGCCTCGGACCAGTTGCCCTCGGCCAACGCCAACATGCCACGCTCCCACAACAGTTCGGATCGCCGTTGCACCAGCCGTTGGGCCGTTTCCTTCGGCAATCGCCATAGTCGCCACAGCAACCAGACGACTATCGCCAAAAGAATCAGCGCGCCGAGCAACACCAGTAGCTTGAGCTCAATGTACAAACCGCCGACGGTCATTGAGATACGAGCCGATGCCATGTAGGGCAATGCGGCCGCAGCACCCGCTGCAACCACCAGGCCAACCACCAACCACTTCAAGGTGTTCATGGTGAACCCAGATCCGTTTCGCGCAACGCCCGTAACAAGCGCAGTGATGTCACCGGCTGTGGCAGGCGGTTGCTCAAATCGGTGGCAGCCAGGGTCTGAAGCTGGGCCCGTGCAGCAGCAACGGTTTCTGCTTCAATCTCGAAAAATCGATCCATCCAGCCAATGGCGACATCGACTTCAACCCGCATGCGCTCAGCATCGCTACGAAGCGCCGCCAGCCGCGCAGCTGCCAGGCTTGAGCTAAGGTTTAAGCGAATCAAAGCCTGAGCGTTGGCATCAACCATTTTCGGTTCAAAGTCGTTCGCCGGTCGCACAACTACCAGCCCGTCCAGCAAGGACGCGACGCGATCACTGAGACTTGCCTCTTCAGTCGCTTCAGCTTCGACCTCGTCATCACCTCCAAGCTCACCCTGCAAAGGCCAATCCATCACCTGCGCGGCCAGACTGCTCAGTTCGGACGCCACAGCCAACGGGTCTACAGCGGCCGCCTGTCGCAAAGCATCGGTCTCGATCTTCAGCTGCTCGCGCACCTCGCTGACCAACGGATCGTTCAAGGCAGCAAGGCGGCCATCGGCCATACTTAATGCAGCAATCGCACCATTGGCATCAGCCGCCAATCGCGCGCGCGCGGCGGCGATAGACAGCAGGTACTCGACTTCAGCCAGGATCGCTTCGCGCTCTGCATTCGATTCTCGAGCATTAATCGAGATGATGTTGCGGGTTAGTGAATCAAGGTCCTGTTGCAGCGATGCGACTTCACTGCTTAGTCGTGCCAGCTGCGGATCCGGTATCGCCATCTGCGCGCGCAGTTGCTCAATTGCAGATGCATTGGATTGACTGCTGGCCTCAATCGCGGACAGCTGTTGTGATATGGGTAGCAACTGAGCGCTGGCCGCCCTTTCGGTTGCTTCGACCTGGCGCGACAGCTCGGTTAGTTGTCGTTCCGTATCAGCACTTGATGCTGGCTGCAGTGAGCTTTGGTATTGCCACCACAGGCTTGCTCCAGCTGCGACCAAAGCTACCACGGCGAGCACTACGCCCCAACGACCAGATCCACTGGTGGAGGCCGCTGCTGGTGCCGAATGAAACGAAGCGTCGTTACGACGTTCGACCTTGGGTTCTGCTGCTTCGACCACCGAATCGGTTGCTGTCGCTTCAGCTGTTTTCTCTGTATCAGATGAGCTCATGGGTACGATTATGTTTCATCACTGCGATCGGGACCAGTTAAAACAACATTGGTCCAGCCAAATCGTTTTGCAATTGATGCCACACGAGCCGATGGACACGTTGCCTGCTGGCATTTCAGGTCGCGCAAAACAGTCTGCGGCCAGTGGCTTTCAAGCGCTTCTATGACACTAGCACTCATTAAGCTCACATTGACCGAACGCTGGCTCATCAGCCGCAGCTGACGAATCTCTTCACCGCTCAGCACCCGTCCTCGCCGCCGATACAACTCCAATCTTTCAACGTGTGTGCCAAGCGCTGCTACACGATCTTGCACAAGCGTACGGCCGCCAACTCCGGCGACGACCAGCAACTGGCCAGAGCGACGTATCTGTGACTGAAAATCGGCATCATCGAGCAGCCCCTCACTGCTCGCAAGCCGCGGGTACCGCACGTTTAGCTGGCCCGAAAACTTGCTCGCCAGATCGGAAAGCACCTTGCTGGTGGCCTCGCCAGGAGCCCAGCAATTCAAGTCGACCGCTTTCATCGAGCCAGCCAGGCCCGCCAGCAACGTCGCAGCGTGGCTCGAAACAATAAACAACACATCATCGTTTCGCAGGCCCCCAAGAACCGAGACATCAACGTCCTTGATCGGCTCGATTTTCAAAGCCGGCACCCAAATCGCCTCCTGGCCCTGGTCTTCAAGCTGCCGCGCGCGACAGGCTCCGTGCGGAGCCGACTGGGTTAGAAGCTCAACCTTGGTCACTGTGTCGTCGCCAGGCAGTCGTCAGCTCCCAGCTCGAGTAGTTTGCAGCCAACCTCGGCACCCAGGTCACTCCAGCGCTCGACCGGGCCCGTGGCCTCTGCGTCCAGCAGTTGCTGACCATCTACAGCAAGAACCCTTGCCTTTAGGTGCAGCTGCCCGCCATCAAGTGTAGCGAAGGCGGCCAGCGGCATATGGCAGTCCGCACCAAGCTGGGCAGCGACAGCTCGCTCCGCGCATACCCGCGAGGCGGTCGTTTCATGATGCAGATCTTGTAGCAAGGGGACAATCTCGTGGTCGTCGACCAGGCACTCGATACCTATTGCACCTTGCGCGGCTGCTGGAAGCCACTGGGGCGGGGCAAGCAGGCCACCAATGCGCTGCTCCATACCTAGACGCGTCAACCCCGCTGCCGCCAGCACAATGGCGTCATACTGACCGCTGTCCAGCTTGGCCAAGCGGGTATTGACGTTGCCACGAAGGTCCTTGATTTTGAGATCTGGACGCATTGCCAACAATTGGCCACGGCGCCGCAAGCTGGATGTTCCAACCACCGCCCCCTTGGCCAGTTGATCGAGATTGCTGCAGCCTACCAGCGCGTCCAATGGATTGGCTCGCTCCAGGATGGCCCCTATTCGAAACTCGCCAGGCATCTGGTAGGGCACATCCTTCATCGAGTGCACGGCGATGTCCGCCTCACCGTCCAACATGGCTTTTTCCAGCTCCTTGAGAAAAAGTCCCTTGCCGCCAATAGACGCCAGGGAGCGATCGAGCATTTGGTCACCCTTGGTCGTCATCGGAATAATTTCGATCTGCGCCCCCGGATGCGCTTGTTGCAGCCGCTGGGCCACATGGCGAGTCTGCCACATGGCCAGCGCGCTCTCTCTGGTGGCGATCCGTATCGGTCGCTCTATACTCATCGTTTCACCGCGATGGTCAAGCCATCTGATAGAGGCAGCATGGTACAAACCACCCGCTCATCTTGTTTGATCAATGTATTCAATTCCCGAATCGCCACTGTGTCAGCGTCAGTGACTTTTTCGTCAATCACCTGACCAGACCACAGCACATTGTCGACCGCGACGGCACCGCCGGGCCGCAGCAACTTCAGGCAACGTTCGTAGTAGTTCACATAATTGGACTTGTCAGCATCGAGAAATGCCAAATCAAAGCTGTTGGACTTGCCTTGCGACAACAGCTGATCGAGTGTCTCAACCGCAGGTCGCAAATGCAGCTCGATGCGTTTGTCCAAGCCGGCCTCGCGCCAATAGCGTTGCGCAATTGAGGTCCAGCCTTCATCCACATCGCATGCCACCAGCTGCCCACCCTGTTTCAGTTCTTCGGCAACGCAAATCGATGAATAGCCAGTGAACACACCCACCTCAATGGCGTTTCTCGCACCCAGCATGCGCGTTAAGACCCGCATGAACTGGCCTTGCTCTGGAGATATTTGCATCACCGCCATGTCCAGGGTTGATGTTTCCTGTCGCAGACGAGCCAGCAGCTGCGTTTCCCTTACGCTGTTGTCTATGATGTAGTTGCGCCAGTCGGGCGGCAAATAGGACGTTGTTGTCGACATGTAGACCCATTGGATTCAATCAAGAGCCCACATTGTAATGCGACTGATTCAGATCAGCGATTGTCATTTCAGAGCAAAGGCCAACGAACTGCGCTATGGACAAAACGCCGACGCCAATCTCGAGCGTATGCTGTCTCAAGTGCGCGCATGGCGTCCGGACCGCATCGTCGCCACCGGTGACCTGGCAGACACGGCCAGCGTCGAGGCCTATGAAAGACTGTTCGAACGATTTCGATCGCTGGCCTGCCCGGTCCACGTTTTGGCCGGCAACCATGATGATCTGGGCGCAATGAGGAGCCAGCTTGGCCAGGGTATTGACCAGCCGCTTTGGATCGATCACCCGCCCTGGCGGCTGGTGATGATCAACAGCCACGTCGATGGCCAGCCCTGGGGTCGGGTTAGCCGTGAGGAACTCAAGCGTGTCGAGCAGGCCATTGATTGTCCACACCATGTTGTGGCCTTCGTGCACCATCCTCCAGCACCAGTCGGCTCACCCTGGGCTGACCGGCAAGGCCTGACCAACGGCAACGAGCTGGTCAACATGCTTTTGAACAAGCCGATAGAACTACTGTCATTTGGTCATATACACCACCTCTGGCAAGGCCGATATAGGGGACTGAAAATGGTCAGTGCGCCAGCGACATTCTCGCAGGCAAAACCAGGGTGCACTCGGTTCATCGATGACGACCGCCCACCGGGGGCTCGGTGGTTTGAGCTGGGTGAAAACGGTGAACTGGCAAGCGGCGTGCTGCGTGCCCTTTAAAACTACGTTGCCCATACCCATGTGGTGAGTCCCTTACCAAACAACTAGCGAATCGATCGATGAGTTTTGAAAAAGTCAGTCGCGGACGAGATGTACCGAACGATATCAACGTAATTATCGAAATCCCGATGAACTCGGAAGCCGTCAAGTACGAAGTGGACAAGGAGACCGGCGCTATTTTCGTCGATCGCCTGTTGAATACGTCGATGCGCTACCCCTGCAACTATGGCTATGTTCCACACACGCTGTGCGGAGACGGCGACCCAGTTGACGTGCTGGTCGTTATGCCGGTCAAATTGCTGCCGGGATCGGTCGTGCGCTGCCGCCCCATTGGCATGCTGAAAATGACCGACGAATCTGGCGAAGATGCGAAGATCATTGCCGTCCCCTCAGGCGCGGTGACCGAGCTTTATCGCGACGTCACTTCGGTTCGAGACCTGCCCGAACTAACGCTTGACCAGATTGCTCACTTCTTTGCCCACTACAAAGATCTTGAGAAAGGCAAGTGGGTCAAAATTGAGGGCTGGCGCGGTCCCCAGGAAGCGCGTACCGAAATCCTCGAGTCCATCGAGCGTTTTCGGGCCGAGCCTGAGCGACCAAACTTCTAGCCCTGCGTCAGCCATGCTGATCCGCGCTGAGCTTCCCTAACAGTCTCAGCGCGGATCAGGTGTACAATACACAGATCATTTTGGCTTGAACAACAACGAGTTTGATCGATGAATGCGAGCAGTAATGCGCCGATGCAGGCGAACGCCGAAAAAATCTACGAGATCAGCCGAGAGCAGCTGCCGTTGAGCTGCCCAACCCCACAAATGGCGTTGTGGAACTCGCATCCGCGCGTTTACCTGCCTATTGAGAAAACCGGTGAGTGCGCCTGCCCTTACTGCGGCTCGGAGTTTAAGCTGGTCGACTAAGTCGGCACTATCGCGTGAACCAATTGACTATTGCTCAGCTGGTCCCGGCATTAAACGCTGGCGGGGTTGAGCATGGAACAGTCGAGGTCGCGCGAGCGCTGGTCGCTCAAGGCCATCGTTCCCTGGTGGTTTCCTCTGGCGGCCGCCTGGTTGGTAGCCTGACCCGTGATGGCAGCGAACACCACAAACTCGACATCGCAACAAAAAGCCCTCTCGCCTTGTTGAAGGTGGCACCGCTGCGCCGCTGGTTTTTGGGCCAGAGTGTTGACATCGTGCACGCAAGGTCGCGACTGCCGGCCTGGCTGGGCTATCTGGCTTGGCGCTCTATCCCAAAAGCACGGCGTCCGCGCTTCATCACGACAGTGCATGGTTTGAACTCAATCAATCGATATAGCCGTATCATGACTCGAGGTGAACGTGTGATTGCGGTGTCCGATGCGGTACGTGACTACGTCTTGTCCGCTTATCCGGATACGCCGGCGGACAAAATCACGGTAATCCACCGCGGCGTTGACTACCAGCGGTTTCGATTTGGCTTTGCGCCGGGCAAGAACTGGCAGGATACCTGGCACCGTCGCTTCCCTGTGACCAGGGGGCGGCAGCTTGTGACCATCGTCGGGCGGCTCAGCCGCCTGAAGGGGCACGCAGCTTTTATTGAGCTAATCGAGCGGCTGAGCAGATCAAACAAACTTGTCACCGGGCTAATCGTTGGCGGCGTGCAGACCGGGAGGGAAGCGTATGCCGGCGAAATTCGACAGCTGATCGCTGAAAGGAATCTACAGGACAGGATTGTTTTGGTCGGTCAGCGTACGGATGTCCGCGAAATAATGGCTATGTCGTCGGTGGTCCTCAGTCTTTCGGAAAAGCCCGAAGCATTTGGACGAACCGTGGCTGAAGCCTTGGCGCTGGGCACTCCAGTCGCAGGCTGGGACTATGGTGGCGTAGCCGAGATCCTGCAACAGATTTTCCCCGCTGGCAAAGTTCCTGTTGGCGATATAGAGGCTCTCACCTCTCGCGTGGCCCAGTTCCTTGCTTCGCCCCCAACGGTACCCAACATGACTGCCTACAGTAGCCAGGTCATGGTTGAGAAGACTTTGGCGCTCTATTCGTCGTTAGCCGACTGACCCTCTGCGTACTCAATCGCTCCAACATCAATGAACTGGTCGACAATGCGAGGGAAGCCGTCGCCGCGTTGATCCGTTTTCAGCTCGACACCGGAACGTTTCAATGCCACTGAGGGTCGCCCACGATTGATCAGGGGACTGCCCGCCAGCGGTGCATAGTAGGGCGTACCGTTGGCATCTTCAGACAGCGCACCGAGGAGCGGATTTAGCGGTGCCATGGCCGAGCCCGTTTGGTCCGCATCATGCAGGTCTATTGCTGGAGCGAACCCGAACAAGTTCCCACCCTCACTGTCGCACTTGCCAATCACCAACTGACTGTTGCGGCCCGTTGGGTCAGTATAAATCGCCGAGTTTCCGAGCGTACATCGGTCGATATCCAGATACAGAGCATCGCCTGTCTCGCTGGCCTGATTGAACACCACCGTGGCATTGCTCATTTCGAAGGCTGCGTCTTCTGCACTGGCAGCAACCGCATATACGGCACCGCCTCGTCGTGCCCGGTTCTCAGCAATGGTCGAGTTGATGACCGAAACGCGCGCTGGATGCGCCAGCAACTCAACGCGCAAACCGCCACCAACGTCGGCGCTGTTTTCAATCAGTGCACTGTTGATGATATTGGCATTGCTGGCGACCAACACACCTCCCCCTCGCTGCGCTGCGGTATTGCCTCGAAGCACGGCATCGCTAATGGTCAACCCAGCAATGTAATCGGTCCGGCCGCTGGCCACTGCACCACCATGGGTGCCAGCGTGATTGCCTACCAGACTGTTGCCCTGCAACAGGCTCAACCGCCCCGCACTGGCGATTGCGCCACCATGTGCATGCGCGCGGTTGCCTTCAAAATGTGTCCGCAACACAGTGACCCGTCCGCCGCGCTGAGTGATCGCCCCACCCTCGGCAGCAAGCGCTCGATTGTTCGTTATGGTGCTGTTGCGAATATCGACGTCACCCTCCTTGTTAAACAGGAAGCCACCAGCCGATGCCACGTTATCGTTGGCAGATACCTTTGACATTCGAATGGCCGCATCGGCACCTTCGTTCTGGATGGCACCACCGTAAAACTTGCTCTCGTTGCCATTGAACTCAATGTCCGGGCCGACCAGATCAACTTGACCATTGACCGATGCCAGCGCCGCGCCGACCTCAGCCTGGTTTTTATTGAATGCCGTGCGGCGCACGAATACCGAACCCTGCCAATTGCCTAACGCACCACCGGTAAACCCGGCGGAATTGCCCTCAAACACAACCCGCTCCAGGGTAACTTTTGCTGAGCGACCATACACCGCACCGCCGTATTCGGTAGCCTTGTTGTTTCTGAATTGGACACCTCGAAATGTTAGTTCGCTGTCCACCGCGGCCACGGCACCGCCGTTGAGTGCATGGTTATCAACAAACACACCATCTTCGACTGTCAAACTGCCCTGACTGACATCGATTGCTGCACCGGATTGATCCGAACGGCAATTTCGCATCTCAATTCCACGCAGCAACAACTGCCCCCCTTCGCGGACCCTCAATCCGGCTCGTCCCTGACAGTCAATAATGGCACCTTCGCTTCCAACGATCTTCATGTTGCTGACTATCGGCAGCAACACGTGGTCAAGTATCACCGTATCGGCTATGCGAATTTCGGCCTGTTTTTGTAAGATCATTGCTGACAACTGCTCCGAGTCTTGAACCTGGGAGGCACTCGCCGAATGCGCGATCAGGGCGACCAACAGGCCGACTGGGGTCAGTGAAATTGTGCTCGCCATAGTTCAAAGATCTCCTAGATGCATTCTCATTTGGGTCGCCACTTCAGTATTGCCGCGCGGGCCAAGATGAACAAAGTCAAGATACCGGGTCTCGGTGCCGTCGTCGAGCGCATCAGTAAGGGCAAAAAAATTCGCTTTCTCGGTCAACACTTCGGCGACCAGTTGATCTGATAGTAGTTGCAACTGGCGATGATCTGACCACGCCGCGTCTAATACGCGAGCCTCGAACTGACTGGGCTGATCTCGGCTAAACAGCGTTGGTTGCCAAAAGAAAAATGTGCGGAAGCCATACACTGATGCCAATGCTTCAACCGCCTCGACATTAGTCTTGTACGCCGACACCACCGATTGGGCCAATACGGGTATGTCCAGGTCACCGGATGATGGAGCGACGAGACGAGCGATGCCTTCAAACGCGCTGAGCAGGTACGCGGCGGGCTCACCACGCCCCATGGCAAAGTCTAGTGCGCGCTGCTGTTCGTTCTGAGCGATACCCGCTTGCCCGGACTGCAGCGCTGAAAAGACATCGTTTGCACCATCATAGAAGATCACCGCATAGGGCCGATGTCCGGCCTGCAACCGCCGGACGAGGCGAATCAGCCCCTGGCTTGAAACGTATCCGCTCTCGCCAAAATTAACAAAGCGATAGGCTTGGCCGTTTTCATCATATTGACGGCCCAACAAAGAGGGCAAGGTGTGATTGTTGTCGACCCCTGTGCCCCACACCGCTGAGCCGCCAAACATCCACACTTCGCGACTGGCGTCTGATCGCGACCAACTCTGGCGAATGCCGTTCTCGTCGATCGTTATCTGCTGGCCGGAAAACTGCTGTCTCCGCCAGTAGGTAAAGGGCTCCCATTGCATGCTACGCGCCGACCGATGTTCATTGTAGTAATCAGCTACCCAGCGGTACCCCTCATAGGCATCAGAACTCTGCTTGCTCGGTGCCTTGCTGCCAGGGACACGTTGCTTCGACTGCAGCGGATCTGGGAGCAACCACAACAATAGAGCGTTAATGATCAGTAGCAGCAAGAA
>BQJN01000078.1 GCA_021604725.1 Lysobacteraceae bacterium
GGTCGTTCGCCACCTACCGAGTGCCATTCAAGGCACTCGGTACTAACGGTGGCTCACCCATCATCCGGCAGGCTGATGCCTACTGGCGGCTTGCCCTTGTTTGGGTCAAACATTTTCGGTGGCTCGTAGGTTTCAAAATCAAGGTTGGTGCGAATGATGGCCAGGTCGTCCAGCGGGCCCAGAGGGGTGCCGGTGCCATCAAAGCGTCCGCGTTGGCTGTTGCCAATATAGTAGAAATCTCGACCCTGGATGAAGCCTGCGGTGGGTACTTCAAAAACCGGGTGGTTGGCTTCAATAGGCTGTTCGCTTTCGATATTAAACCCATCATCGGCAAGCGTAAGGGCCAACACACGGTTGGGGCGAATTCCATTTTGCACGATCACCAACTCGTTGCCGCTGATTGATACCCCTTCGATGCCACCCAGGTTCAATTTTGGTTTGGTCATCTCGATTACGCGTTGCTGCTCCAGGTCAATGGCGAACAGGCCGTAGGTGGGGTCGGCCGCATACAGGAAATGGCCGTTTTCAGCCATGGCGAGTCCGCGAAAACCGCGCTTGCCACGAACCGAAACATAATGGGTGAGCTCTGATTCACCATCAATCAGGCGATATATCGATGGTGAGATTCGATCAGCGACGAACACATCGCCGTTCGGTGCCAGGGCCAAAGCGCTGAATAGTTGGGGTTGTTCCGACTGCATGTCGTAGGTTTCCAGCAGCTCCCCGGAGGACAATCTGAACTTGTGCAGCCGGTTGACAATAGGGTTGCCGGCAACAGCATTTTCATGTGGCGGAACGTTGGCGCTGGTGGCCCACAGAAGGTCGCGTTTGGCGTCAACGCCGAGGCTAAAAACGCCGGCGAGATTGTTGCTCTGGTCTGCTGTGACCAGTGTTTGCAGGGAGCCGTCATCACCGACGATGCTAATCGCGCCATCACGTACACTGCCAACCAACATGGCGTCTCGAACCGGGTCATAGGCCAGCGCTTCAAAAATCCGTTCTGGCTGCTTGATCGTGGTGTCGACGCGGCCTTCACCGAAAGGCTTCTCGTTCTCCTCGAACAGGAATACGATGTAGTCGTACACCTCATGGCCTCGGATATTGTCAAACGCAGGCTCCGACTCAATATCGCCACTTAGGCCTTCCTGTTGCAGCTGCAACAACAGATCGTATGCATGTGACCTTTGGCCCGCCAGCGAGTAACCGGCGGCCAATTGGAACAACGTTCGCTGGTTGTAGGGCTGCAATTCGGCAGCGCGGCGAACGGCGGCGATGTATCGTGGCCAGTCCTGGTTTTTGAACGCGATGTCGGCAATCTGCTTGAGGAAAGCAACAGACTGAACGCTGGCCAGTTTCTCTTGTAGCGACATTGGTTCGTCGATTCGGGACTGGGCGGCGGCAATGCCGGAAACCGCGAACAGCAGGGTTATGAGCAGAACTTTATATTTGGTCATGAGCATCTGGACATGTGATTATTCAAAATAATGGCCGCAGGTCAGTACCGCGCTCGCGAAAAATCGCGGCAGGAAATGTGACCGAGCAAACCACGTAAATGCGCCCTTGGGACGTTCGATTCAAGGCGTTGGCACCCCTATGACCACGAATGGTAGCGAAAGATTCCCAAATGAGCGAAAAAACCAGGCGACTTTACCAAGGCAGATTTCTTTGCATGCAGGAGCGAAACGGTTGGGAGTTCGTGTCGCGGACCAACCCAGGCGGTGCCGTGGTGATTTTGGCTGTGACTCCCCAGCAACGGCTGCTATTTGTCGAGCAGTATCGAATTCCTGTAGCGGCACCGACCATCGAGTTTCCGGCAGGGTTGATCGGAGACAAAGCGGCAGGCAGTCACGACACCGCCATATCGGCGGCTCATCGCGAACTGGTGGAGGAGACCGGCTATCGTGCCGAATCCATCGAAATACTGACTGCCGGACCGTCTTCTGCCGGTATGAGCTCAGAGTCGGTGATCATGGTTCGCGCACGGGGTTTGATCAAAGTTGGCGACGGCGGTGGGGTGGATGGCGAGGATATTACGGTTCATGAAGTGCCGTTGCCTCAAGTCGATGCCTGGATTGACGCAAAAGAGTCTGAGGGCTGCCTGATTGACGCCAAATTGTATGGTGGCCTCTACCTTTTAAGGTGAGCTGATTGATCAGAGCTTCCCAAGGCGAACACAGTCGTACGTCGCTTTAGTGGCTCGCTTGTTCTTTGAAATGTGCCAGTTGCAATGCTCTGGGCAGAACTTCCACTTGCAGTTGCGTGAAGTCAAAGGTCTCACCGTCGACCTCAAGTGTCTGTCGTGTGGTGGCAGACAGCGTGATCTTTTGTCCTTGGGCGAGGCTCACTGGCCTGGCACTCAGGTGCTTTCCCAGCAATAGCTGGATCATGCGCAAGGGCAGTTCGAATGCGCTCATCGGGTCGACGATGACGACCTCCAACAAGCCATCGTCGGCCCGCGCATGCGGGGCAATCTTAAGCCCATTGCCAAACGATCGACCATTGGCAATCGCGATCAGAAACCTCGCCTCGTCTTCCAACTTTCGGTCGTCGACCTGGAGCGCGATGGTCGGTGGGTTGAACCTGGTCAGCGAACGGAGGGTATGCCAGATATAGCTCAATTTGCCGTGTCTGGGATCCGCGTTGACACGTGGCGCGACCAGGGAAGAAATGCCGACCGAAGCGACATTCAGGCCGTAATGAAGACGGTCCTCGCTGCGCAGGGCCATCACATCGACGGCGCCCGCTGGCGCGTTGATGACGGCTTCCGCCGCGTCTACAGGATTGGTGGGCAGGTCAAGCAATCGGGAAAAGTCTGAGCCGGTGCCGCCACGGGCGAAGGCCAGGATCGGCCGCAGCGCTTCAGGCAGCTGCAGCAGTCGATTCAGAACCATCTGAATCGTACCATCACCGCCAAGCACCAGGACTCGGCTGAAGCGCCGTTCTGCCAGCGCCGCACGCAGTTGCGAATCAGCTTCGGAAGCGTCAGCCTGATTAATCAGGCGTGCTTGTCGCAGTTCGCTCTTACGCTGCAGTAGTTTGTCCCAGGTTTTTAGGCCACGCCCACAACCAGCATGCGGGTTGACCACCACCAGCAAATCGGTGGCTTTCGCGGTCATCCCAGTGTTTTTGACCAGGGGCCGGTAATGGCGAAGGTAATTCCCGGTGTTTGAATATTGGCGAACAACCACTGGCCATCATCGGAGAAGCAGGCACCGCACCACTCGCTGTCTCGAAAATCGCCCTCGATTCCATTGTGTTGGCCACTGAGCTCGACATTGTTCTCAGCCAGTGAGAACAACTCACCTGCCGGCGTCAGGCCATGCATCAACGAACCGTAGCGCGAGCCATCTTCACACAACACCAGGCCGCCGCGTGGACTCAAAGTCAGGTTGTCCGGTGCGTCGAGAACGTCTCTACCCGGCGACTGGTACAGCAATTCGATGCTGTTTTCGGCCGGTCGGTAGGCAAATACTTGACCGGCACCCGCCTCGCCACCATTGGTCGCGGTGAAACAAACCAGCCCATTTTCTGCCCAACAGCCTTCCAGGCGCGTGAATTTCGAAGCACCGCCAGCAGCGGCTTGGGTGTATACACCACTGCGGTCCTCTGTTCCTTTGGAATGGCCCATGGCAGGTTCGTCAATATCTACCCACTCAACGGCGTGCCTTTCGCCGACACTCAGACCGCTGCGCATGTCGGGGTGTCCGACGACACGGGCCGCTTGCAGCTTGCCACCAGCGAGCAAGTCGCCGGCTTTGTTCGGGATGAAGCGATACCAACCGGCTTCCGGATTGCGGTCCTCGGTGAGATAGGCAATGCCGCTGTCTCGATCAATGGCGACTGCCTCATGGACGAACTGCCCCATGTCGGTGATCGCTTGCGGTTGCTTTGCACCGCCTGCTGGAACCTCCAGAACGAAGCCGTGCGGTTTTTCAAGACGTACTGGCCGGCCTGCTCTGGTATGGAAAGCGCCGGGGTTGACGACAATCTCTTCGCAGGTCAGCCAACTGCCCCACGGTGTCCTGCCGCCCGCGCAATTGGTCAGCGTTCCCGACAACGATGCAAAGGACTCTTTCCATTGGCCCGCCTTGGCATCAAACACCAGCGTCGAGGTTCCACCGCCGGCAGCACTGTCATAGTGGCACTTGGGGTCGCCATACGCTCCATCGTCGCTGGTAATTTCGTGGTTTCTGACCAGAGTCAGCAGATCGCCATCAGTCTTGATAACAGCCATGCCATCATGGCGCGCCGGAGTTGCGACCCCGTCACTCATTTCGTCCCCGGTCCAGCCGAAACTGATGTAGCGAAATCCCTCAGGCAGTTTCAACAAAGGCAAACCGGTAGTTTCGTCGGCGACCGGGGCTAATGGGCCATAACCGTCAATCCGGGCTCCACCTGTGGCAGCCATGGCCAGCAATGGGCGAAACGGGAGCAGGGTGGCGGCGGCGACTGATGCGCTTAGAAACTGTCTTCGGTTGTGCATGGTTTATGCGTCTGGGCTGAAATTGATTGTCGAATATACCGTGGTTTTGCGCCACGCGGGAATGCGTAAAGTTGGGTTACGCCGTCCCAGCCATTGGCAATTGGGCAATTCATTGCCCGACCAGTTCAGAACCGGTCAGTATCGGGTAGAATGGCCTGACCATTTAAACCGCAAAGGGGAAGACAATAATGGACCTCGCGATTCTTAACGACTACGCCATCGGTTTTCTGCTGCGCTGGATTCATATCCTGGCCGGCATTACCTGGATTGGCCTGCTTTACTATTTCAACTTTGTTCAGGGTGAATACTTCAAGGAAGCAGATGGTGGCGCCAAGGGGGACGCCATTCAAAAACTGGTTCCGCGCGCGCTTTGGTGGTTCCGTTGGGGTGCCATGTTTACGTTCCTGAGCGGCATTGGCCTGTTGGCATTCTACAAACTGATGAGCATCGGTATTCTGACCGGCGCAACTTTGGGAACCATCATGTTCCTGAACGTCTGGCTGATCATCTGGCCGAATCAAAAGATCGTCATTGCTTCGGCCAACAGTGTGGCCAGTGGTGGTGAAGCTGATCCGAACGCAGCCGGAGCCTTGGCCAAGGCGGGTTTGGCGTCGAGAACAAACACTTTGTTCTCAATTCCGATGCTGTTTTTCATGGCCGGCTCGCGTCACCTGTTTGGTGCCATTCAGGAACCGATCGGCGCTTTGGGCGTCGCCGAGATTGCCGTTGTATTTGGCATCATCGTCTTGCTCGCTCTAAACGGCATCAAGGGCAAAATGGGGCCGATGGCCAGCGTTTCTGGTGTGATTCATAGTGGCATCGCGTTGACGGCCATCCTGTATCTGGCCATCGAGTTTTTGTAGGCCAGCACTCGACCAGCTAGCTAGGCCAGGGACGGCCTGTTCAAAGTGCGACAAGCTTGGCGGTCGCATGATCGCCAATGTTGTACGATTCCGGGTTGTTGTTGCGCTCACTGGCGCTTGTATCCGACCATTGCCTATTGGGGGGCAATCTAATGGCCAAGTATCTTCTTTACACCTGCGTTTTTTGCCTATTCTTTGGAAGTGCGACCGCGTCCAACAACGACGCGATGCGCGACACCTTAATTGAAACGATATTGGAAGGGGGGCCGGACGCCAACTTCGCCCGCTACCAGCTTAAGCAACTAGACAAGGGCAGCATTGCTGCGGTCAAGGGCGCGACAGCAACCATTGGCGGGACGATTACTGGTGCCGACACTATGCTCGGACTCAATGGCGTATTCGTCTGGCTGGTTGATGCCAATGGTAGCTACATTCAACAGACCACCACCGATCCGTCGGGAGTCTACAGTTTTGCCGCAGTGGCCGAAGGTGATTACACAGTGCTCACCGAATTGTATGGCAACTATATTGCCGAGGTTTACACCACAACAGGTGGCTACACATGCTACCGCTGCGAGATTCCGTCCTCGGCGTACTTCAATGTTCCCGACGGTGCTGCTGTCAGCGGAATTGACCTCGAGCTTGCCGTTGGCTCCTCGATCAGTGGAACAGTCACCAGCGGTGGAGTGGGCGTTGAAGGCCTCAACGTTGCGGCGTTCAATATCCAATACCACAGCACCGGTTATGCGATCACGGCAGCCGACGGCACCTACACGATTCAGGGTCTGCCAGACCTTGAGTACAGGGCCTACATCAACCGTTACGATGTCGGGCTCAACCTGATTTCCGAGCTGTACGACAACATTCAGTGCAACCCCTTTTCCTGTGGTGCAATGGCTTACCAGGGTCTTGGTGCACCGCTGACCATCGTCGCTGGCGTTCCGATCGCAGGTATTGATTTTGACCTGGCTGCCGGTGCATCGATTTCCGGTGTCGTCAATGACTCAGTCACCATGATGCCAATCACCGAAAGCTTTGGTTTCCTTAATTTGTTCGACGAGACTATCCGACACCAGGCTCAGGTCATCGTCTACGGCAGCAGCAATCCGCCGCCGGATAACACTGCCGCATACACCATTGCAGGCCTGCTGCCCGGCGATTACTTTTTGGAAGCCAGTGAACGCGACAACCATGTCCGAGAACTGTATCCCAATCAACACTGCCCATGGTCTGGCTGCCAACGAGGCTCAGTCGGCATACCGATTACGCTTGGGCCGTCCAGTAGCTTGAGTGGCATCGACTTCTTCCTTGATCCCGGCGGGGACATCAAGCTGAACATCACTGACGGCGTCAATCCGTTGTCGCCTGACAATAGCTTCTTTCAAGTATTCAACGCATCCGGCGAAGTCATGGGAGGCGGTTTTCACCAGGGCATTGATGGGTGGGTCACCGCTCGACCATTGCCAGCCGGCAATTACTTCGTTCGGACTGGTATGGATTGGGGCGGCAACTTCAACTACCCGTATGTGGATGAATTGCATCGAACACCGGAAACGGACTGCATTGGATATACCTGTGATGTCACGACCGGTACGTCCGTTGCTGTGGCCATTGGTGCAGTCACCGATATTGGGACCATCGATCTTGATATGGGACTTTCGGTGTCAGGCACAGTGACAGAAATCGGTTCTGCAACGCCAATACCTGATGTCTTTGTGCTGTTTTACACGGATGATGTGCCGCCGGTTTTTGCCGCATGGGATGAAACCGACGCCATGGGCAATTTCACTGTGGAGGGGTTGCTGCCAGGAAATTACTTCGCGCTGACCAATAACCGCTCGAACCTGCCGTTTCCGGGCTACTTCCCGACCTCAGCTGTCGGCTGGGTCGACATCTTGTACAACAGCCATCCTTGCCCGGGTGGTGCGTGCGACTTTCACGCCACGGGTGATTTGATCACCGTGCCGACGGTCTCGCGTGGTGGTGGCGTCATTATTGAGCAGCCGGCCGGCGCGCAAATTCTCGGACGCGTCACCGATGTTGCCCAAGGGCTGCCGGTACCCGATGCGCGTGTTGATGTATGGGATGGTACGGGCATGTTCATCGCCGGTTTTTATACCGATGAAAATGGCGAGTATCGTACCGCGGGCCTGGCCGATGGCACTTACTATTTGACCACGCAGAACCCTGGCGCATTGGTCAACAGTCATTATGGTGGAGCGCCGTGCTCCAACGGCTGCACCTGGTCGAATAGTGATCCAGTCGCGGTCACGGAGGCCTCACCGGCCACTGACATCGACTTTGCTTTGCTATCCAACCGTATCTTCGGTAACGGAATGGAAGCTCAGTGAAACCGTTCTGCACAAGGCTGTTGCTGGCTCTGTGTCTGGCAACGGCCTCGGTGCCAGGTGCGTTGGCCGGCGGTCTGGTCGAATTGCGGCTAGGTGCAGTTAGTCTGGGGCCGGACGGGTTTGCGACCAGCAGCTGCATCCAACTACCGATCTATTTGTATGATTCAGAGCCAGACAGAGATCTGCGTGCTGTGACGTTCACCGTTGAGATGTCTGGTGATATCGGCATCGTCGACGGTGGTGCAGCTGCAAACGTACTGGTGGCCAATGCATTCTCTAGCGAGTCACCCGTTGGCTTGACTTCCCCGGGAACCGACCTTGAGAACAACAACGGTGACCCTACGCCCACGTGCCAGCTTGTGCACAACCAAGTCACGGCAGGACAGGGTCCGGCTGTTAATTTTTTCATTGGCGCAGACAACCAGGACCTGCAGTGGAGTCTAAACAACGATCTGGGCGGGCTGGGTCGAAAGCGGGGGCAGGCGGATGACCCGATCGGAGCGGCGTCCATCGCTCAATTGACAGCGGACACCGAGTTGATGATTGCTGTGCTCGAAATTCCGGTGATAGAAAACCCTGGCGATGCACTCCTGCTGGTCACAGCGACCGCAAATTCCACCGTCCCCGATAGCAATCTTTATTCATGGGATGACAATGGCACGTTGATTGAGCAGCCGTTGGACATTGGTTCAGCTATTGGCTTCATTGAATTGAATATTGATCGGATGTTTGCTGATGGATTTGGCGACTGACCAGGCAAGCGGCCCGGCTGAAGTGGTGTTGGCTTGTGATGAGCTCGAACAGACGCTGGATTTTTTTACCGACCGATTAGGCTTTGCGGTCGACCAGATCATGCCCGCCGACAAGCCCAACAGGGCTGTTTTGATTGGTCATGGTGTTCGACTACGGCTAGACACGAAACGCGCTACGCCGGACATGAGCTGTTTACGCGTATACGTGCCGCCTGGCGCGACGGAGTGCTCATTGCTGGCACCGAACGGCACACGAATAGAGTGTGTACAGGCTGAACGTCCCGTGCCGTTGCCAGCTTTGGACCCTGCATTCCTGCATACGCGCATGGCCGACCCTGCATGGTCGTCTGGTCGCGCTGGGATGCGCTATCGCGATTTAATTCCTGGACGTTTCGGCGGGCGCTTTGTTGCCTCGCATATCGTTATCGATGAGGCCGGTCCGGTTCCGGACTATGTGCACTTTCATCGAGTTCGCATGCAGTTCATCTATTGCTGGAAGGGATGGGCGAAACTTGTGTACGAGGATCAAGGTGAGCCTTTCCTGCTGCGCGAGGGCGATTGCGTGCTGCAGCCACCAACCATTCGCCATCGAGTGTTGGAAAGCTCGGGTCCACTTGAGGTCATCGAATTTGGCAGCCCGGCCGAGCACCCAACCCATGCGGATACTGAGATGGCCTTGCCCAATGCGACCGTCAACAGGTCGCGCCGGTTCGAAGGGCAGCAGTTTGTGCGGTTTCAGCAACGGCAGGTTGACTGGAAATCTGAAGGTGCGCTGCGGTTCAAGGACACTGGTATCGAGACAGCCAGCAATGGCACTGTCAGTGTTCGAGTTCTGGAGCTTGCGTCCGGCCGGTTCGAGGTAGAGCACCAGGGCGAACTGGTTTTCCTGGTAGTGCTCGACGGTGCCGGTAGCTTAAGCGACGGCGTAGATCCGCAACCGCTTTCAAGTGGCGACGCATTATCTCTACCTGCTGGCCGGCGGTTTGCTGTTGAGTCTGACCAACGGCCAATTAAGATGCTGGAAGTTCGCGTTCCCGCATCTTGATCGGGTTGCCCTCGTTGCAGGGCGGTTAACCGCCCTGAAAGTTGATCCTGGCGTAGTAAAACCCACCGTTGAAGCCAAATGGCGCAGCTCGCCGCGGGTAGGGGAATATGCCATTGAATGAATTGGCATCGCTGTTGCGATCGGGGTAGACATCAAACAGGTTGTTGGCACCGATCGATGCGGACCAGCGATCATTGAAACGCCAACGAAGGTCCAGATCAGTCACCCACTTGGCACCGAACACCTGGTCGCGGCTCGGGTCGGACGCGCTTTCAACCACCTTCACTTCGCCGTAACGAATGGTGCGCAGCGTGAGCTGGAATGGGCCACGTTCGTATTGACCTGACAGGTTGATGACGCTGTCTGGCTGCGCAGACTCAAGACGCTCACGTTCGATGCGATTGAACAAGACTTCGCCAAAGTCGGCCAGTGCGGGCGGCGTTTTAACGGTCCCAACCACGTCGGTGTCGGTCCAGTTGGCGGCCCCGGTAAAGCGCAAGCGATAGTCATCGTAGTCACGTTCCCAGGCAGTGACGATATCCAGTCCGGTAGTTTCGGTATCTACCGCATTGGTGAAGAACTGCGCACTGTTGACCCCAAAGGGCTCCAGGATGTCGGCGATATCGGGGTTCAAGAAGCCGCCGAACATACCCGATAGCACTACTCGGTCGTCAATATCGATGCGATACAGATCGGCGCTCAGGGTCCATTCAGAGTTCGGCTCTGCGACCAGGCCAAGGCTGAAATTGCGCGAGGTCTCTTCGGTTAGCGATGGTACGCCCAGCGCCTGGACCAGTGCGCTGTCATTGGCAAAGGTGCCAACATCGGTGGGTTCCAGCTGGCCGGTATCGTCGTTGAAGATGAACTGGGTGCTGGTGTTGTTGAAGTAGCGCTGGTGCAAGGATGGGGCGCGAAAGCCGCTACTGAGCGAGCCACGAATCGCTACGTAATCGTTGAAGGCGTGGCGGCCGCTGAGTTTGCCATCGAAGGTGTTGCCAAAGTCCGAGTAGTCTTCGTATCGCAGGGCCAGAGACAAGGAACTGTTTATCGAAAGGTCAGTCGAGAACTCTCCGTACACGGCGATGTTGTCCCGATCCTGATCTACAGCATTGGATGGACGAAAACCGGGAAAAACCTGAATACCTACCGGTGCGGTGTTGCCGAACTGATCGGGAAAGCCACCGTCCACATAGGAGGCTTCGGCACCGGGCGTGATGGAGTAGCTGTCTTGCCGGTATTCGAATCCGAGGGCCATGCCCAGAGGGTTCGGGAGGCCGATGTCCTTGCTGTTGGTAAAGTCGAGGTTGAAGGTCGATTGCGAAAACCCAAGTTCGCCAGCGTCGGCGCTGCTTGGGCTGTCCGGACCTAGCGATACGTTTATCGAATTGCTGATGAAAAAGCCAAAGGTATTTTCACCCCAGGCATATGACGCGTCCATGTCCCAACTGCCAACCGGGTGCCGGAAACCGATCACCATGGAGCGGTCATCGACATCGGTATTGATCAAAGGCAAGAAGCCGTCGGGATACACTTCAGGACGGTTTCTCGCATCCAGAGCCCGGCGGTAAAAGCCGCCTGACTCACCTTCTCGGGTAGAAATGCCGCCAAAGAAGTAGAGTTCGGATTGGTCGCTGGCATTGATGCTGCCGTTGACCCACAGGTAATTGTTCTCCGAGTCGGCATCGCCGTAGCGATGGTTCAGGCGGTTGAAGTTGTCCTCTCGCGGGTCTTCTGAGCCATCGGGTAGCAACGGGTATTGTTGGCGCGGGTCCAGGCCGGCACGGTTGGTCGCGCCGCGATCACGATGTTCTAAAGTGAAGTTGATAAAGCCAGCGTTTGGCAGGCTAAAGCCGCCGTTGGCCGATGCGTTCAGCTGCTCACCGTCGCCTTCATAGGTTTGGCCACCGTACAGGTCCACGGTTACGGTATCGGCATCCGATTTCAACACCAGGTTGATGACGCCAGCAATGGCATCAGAGCCATACTGTGCTGCAGCCCCATCGCGCAGAATTTCGATTCGATCAATGGCACTGATGGGGATGGCGTTGAGGTCAGTGCCGGCCGTGCCACGGCCGACCGATCCGTTAACGTGCAACAAGGCACTGTTGTGTCGTCTGCGACCATTAACCAGAACCAATAACTGATCGGGGCCGAGACCACGCAAGGTTGCGGGCCGCACGGTATCGGTACCGTCGGAAATGGTTGAGGTAGAAAAGTTGAAACTGGGGGCCAAAGCTTGAATGGCTCGAGCGGTTTCGGTGTGCCCGCTGCTGCGAATTTCATCGCCAGTGATGATGTCGACAGGGACTGCGGTCTCAATGGCGGTGCGTGGCGATGCGCGATTGCCCAATACAGTGACATTTTGCAGTTCATAGGACGCATCTGCGTCTTGCGCGTGGCTGTTCAGTGGTGCCAGCAAAAGTGCAATCAGCAGTGAGTTCGATGTTTTCATCAGTCTATTTCCCCGTTCGACTGTCATTTGGTTTACATGTTTTCGCAACATTGTACACATAGCATCAAGGCTTGAGTGGGCGGCTGACCATCTGCGACTGGCGCAGATAGGAGGTCGCCCTGTGCGTTCTAGGGCGTTGCAATAGTCGTTCCTGGACTGGCAACACCACGGAACCCGAGAAGCGCGGCTATCGAGCTCCATGCATTTCAATGGTTTAGAAACCATCGAAATGGGCGATACATGCATACATTGCGGCGGCTGCGGTTTCGCAACAGCCTCATTTGTCAGAAGGAGATGAAAATTGACTTTGCTTCGAACTGGAATTGGGCTTTTGTTTATCCTGGCGTCAGCAACAGCTCAGGCGCAAGATGTCGACTTGCGTTTGTCGGGATCAAACACGATCGGCGCCGCGTTGGCACCGCAGCTGGCGCGCGACTGGTTGCGCAGCCATGGCTTCGATCGCGTGCAGCGCATCGAGCTGGCTGAGTTGGAAATACGACTGGTGGGCACCAATGCACAGGGTGGGCAACGAGCCGTTGAGATCGCCGCCCATGGCTCTGGCACCTCGTTTCGCGCATTGAAAGCTGGTATCGCCGATATTGGCATGTCATCACGACCCATACGTGAGTCTGAAAGGGTCAGCCTGGGCATCACTGAGCGCTACAGTTCACTGTCCAACGAGCATGTCATTGGGCTAGATGGCATCGCCATTGTTGTCCATCCAGACAGTCCATTGCGGGCGATTACCATCGCGCAGCTTCGAGCAATATTCTCAGGCCAAATCACCAATTGGGCGGAGCTGGGACTGCCTGGCGGCTCGATCCAGGTGTATGCCCGAGATGACAAGTCTGGCACCTTCGATACATTCGATTCGCTGGTCATGGCGGATGCGGCAATCGCCACTTCCGCTCGCCGCTATGAGTCGACATCGGATCTGAGTGACGACGTCTCCAACGACCCAAACGGAATTGGTTTCGTTGGCTTGCCGTATGTAAGGAGCTCGCGGGCGGTTGCCGTGAAAAATGGCGCCTCCCGACCCACTGCAGCTGAGGAATTCACCATCGCGACCGAGGATTACGCACTGGCTCGACGGCTGTTTCTGTACACACCCAAAGCCGGCGACATTACGCCGTTGGCGCAGGACTTCGTCAACTTTGCGGTGTCCGAACGTGGACAACGCCTGGTTGAAAGCACTGGTTTTGTCGCCCAGCGCATCGTCGAAGCGCGTCCGACGGCGCTCATGGGTGCTCCGGATGAGTACCTAACGATGACTGACACGGCGCTGCGTCTGTCTTTGAATTTTCGGTTTCATCCCAGCGCTACCACCCTCGATTCGAAAGGCGTCGCCGACCTCAATCGACTGGTCGAGTATCTGCAAAGGCCGGGTCAGCTTCAGCGCTCGGTTCTGCTGGCAGGCTTTGCCGATGCCAGCGAAGTCTCACCCTATCTAAGCCTGGCCTTGTCGAACGATCGTGCGGACTACGTGGCCAGACTGCTGGTCAACCGCGGTGTTCGTGTTGAACGTGTGCGCGGTTTTGGCCCCGCCCTTCCGGTGGCCGACAATCAGTCCAGTAATGGACGCGGCAAGAACCGCCGGGTCGAGGTTTGGCTATCAACACCGGCAATGCCGGGGGGCAATGCACCGGTCAGCCAGTTGGCTGAAAGGTAGATCGCTGACGCCCCCAGTCCGCCCTCACGTATACTGCGACGAATTCCTCTTCAGTCATTGCCCAGGGAGGGCGACTCGTATGATTCGCAGTATGCTGTTGGTCCTGACGCTATGGTTTTCGCTATTTGACGTGCAGGCCGACACCGATCGCCTACATCCGATCGATGTGTTCAACCTGGAATGGGCCTCCGACCCGCAAATTTCGTCCGACGGCAAGTCCATCGTTTTCGTGCGGAACTTCATGGACATCATGAGCGATCGTCGGCGCAGCAATCTGGCCATGATCGACATCGCCAGCGGTGACATCCGTCCACTGACCAGTGGCAGCGCCAACCACTATGCCCCACGCTGGTCACCGGATGGCAAGCGCCTGGCCTGGCTGTCCAATGAGGACAGCGGGACGCAGCTGTGGATGCGCTGGATGGACACTGGACAATCTGCTCGGGTCAGCAACCTCACTGAATCACCCGGTGGCCTGAGCTGGTCACCAGATGGCCGCTGGTTGGCGATGAGCATGCCGGTGGCGACCCGCGCCGAGCCATTGGCGAAGATGCCCAGCAAGCCTGATGGCGCTGAGTGGGCCGAGCCGGTGACAGTCATCGACAAGATGGTCTATCGCGCCGATGGTCGAGGAATCTTGCCCGACGCCTTCCAGCACTTGTTCGTGATACCCGCCGAAGGGGGCACGCCTCGGCAGGTGACCTCGGGCAACCATCACCACCGCGGCACAGCATCGTGGACGGCCGATAGCTCAGCGTTGATTTTTGCGGCCAATCGGTACCAGGACTGGCAGCGTCAGCCGCTCAATTCCGAGGTCTTTAGGCTGGATTTGGATACGGGTGAATTGACGCAGCTGACCGATCGTTACGGTCCGGATACCAGCCCAGCGGTGTCTCCAGATGGCGAGCACATCGCCTATATCGGCTTCGATGATCAACACCTGGGCTATCAGGTACGCAAGTTGTACGTGATGGCGATCGACGGCAGCGAAAAACGATTGATCAGCGCCGATTTGGATCGCGACGTTGAGCAGTTCAGATGGGACAGTGATGGACGAAGCCTGATCATCAACTACACCAGCGAAGGCGACGGCAAGGTGGCTCGTATTGATCTGGACGGCGATGTGTCAGTGCTGTCCGACAATTTCGGTGGAACGGCGATTGGTCGACCCTACGGTGGCGGAAGCCTGTCTGTGGCCAGCAACGACACAGTTGCATTCACCGCCACGACGGCCAGTTATCCTGCGGAAGTAGCGATCACCCATCGACGCGGTCGCGGGTTTCGCCGACTGACGCGCCTCAATGACGACGTTTTTGCGCATAAGCAATTGGGCAGCGTTGAAGAGATCTGGTTCGAGTCGTCGCACGATGCGCAACGCATTCACGGCTGGATAGTGAAACCGCCAGGTTTCGATCCGTCCAAAAAATACCCGCTGATGCTGGAAATTCATGGTGGCCCGTTCTCGAACTACGGACCACGTTTTTCGCCGGAAGTGCAGTTGTACGCCGCCGCCGGCTATGTGGTGCTTTATACCAACCCGCGTGGTAGCACCAGTTATGGTCATGCCTTTGGCAATGCCATTCACCATGCCTATCCTGGCTACGACTATCATGACTTGATGTCGGGCGTAGATGCGGTTGTAGCACAAGGCTACGTTGACCCTGATCAGCTCTACATTACTGGCGGCTCCGGCGGCGGTGTGTTGACCGCATGGAGCATTGGCCATACCCACAGATTCCGCGCTGCGGCGGTGCAAAAGCCGGTGATCAACTGGTACAGCTTTGTGCTGACCGCTGACTCATACCACATTTATTCCAAATACTGGTTCGCGACGCCGCCGTGGGAAGACCCCAAAGAGTACCTGCGCAGGTCGCCCATTTCCTACGTTAGCAACGTGACCACGCCGACCCTGGTCATCACTGGCGAGGCCGATCATCGAACGCCAATATCGGAGTCGGAACAGTACTATCAGGCACTGCAGTTGCTTGGTGTGCCCTCAGTGATGGTCCGCCTGCCCGGTGCATCCCATGGAATCGCCAACCGACCCAGTCAAATGATCGCTAAAGTGCAGAACATTCTGGCCTGGTTTGAGCGGTATGCGAAAAGTGAGCGCAGCTCGCATGAGTAGGTCCGCTGCATGGCGGCTGGATGGCGCTCGGGCGCTGGTCACCGGTGGCACGCGGGGCATTGGTCGCGCTACCGCCGATGAGCTCAAGTCCCTGGGGGCGAAGGTATGGGTCGCTGCGCGCTCCGAGCAAGACATTGCCAGCATGCAAGAAAGTGGCTTCGAGGCCAGTGCCTGCGACCTGTGCGATGCTGCAGCAAGGACCCGTTTGCTTCAAGACATTGCTGCCAAATGGGGCGGTCTGGACATCTGCGTACTGAATGCTGCGACCAACATCCGCAAGAAGACGGTCGACTTTTCGCAGAGCGAGATTGATCAGGTGATGGCGCTGAACCTGGAATCAAACTTTGATCTGGCGCGTCGTGTTCACCCATTGCTAAGTGGTCACCGGTCGTCGTTGGTATTTGTGTTGAGTGTGGCCGGGTTTACTCACCTTGGCACCGGAAGCCCCTACGCCATGAGCAAGGCGGCGTTGCAGCAACTGACGCGCAACCTTGCTGTTGAGTGGGCAAACGATCAGATTCGGGTCAATGCAGTCGCGCCCTGGTATATCAACACGCCGCTGGCGAAACAGGTGTTGTCTGACCCCGATTATCGGACCAAGGTGTTGGCTCGTACCCCGATGGGCCGCGTAGGTGAACCTGAAGAGGTGGCCAGGGCCATTGCGTTTCTGGGCATGTCCGCTTCGTCCTACGTCACTGGGCAGTGTCTGGCCATCGATGGTGGCTTTAGCGTGTTTGGATTCGATCCGAGCTGAGCAGACAACCGGCGAATAGTGTTTGATTTGATTTGAATCATCCCAGCTGGCAAGGTCTTGGCTAGACTTCCATTTCGTTGTCGACATCACGAATTTCAAGCATGCAAACATCAAGTGCCGAACCGGTCTCACGTCTCGATGAGATCAAAGCCTTTTTGCTGATCACCGCTGTGGCCGCGCCGGCGGTCGCCGTTGGTGTAGTTAGCGTTTACGGCTTCATGATCTGGATCAGTCAAATGTTGATAGGCCCGCCGAGTGGTTGACTTGGCCCGACGTGCAGCCCTGTTCGGGCGCACCAAGCCATTGCCGCCACCATTGCGGCCACCGGGGGCACTTGACCCACATGACTTCGAACATGCCTGCAATAGCTGTGGAGATTGCGTGCGAGCGTGTCCACAAAACATCATTTTTATGGGTGATGGTGGACAGCCGGAGCTGACGTTTTCAGAGGCCGGATGCACATCGTGTGGCGAGTGTCAGCGGGCGTGCCCGACCTCCGCGCTGAGCGGAACTATTGAGCTTCGCGATCGCATGCTACCGAGCATTCTGGATCACTGCTTCAACCAGCAAGGCGTCTATTGCGACAGTTGTCGGGACGTCTGTGAGGTGGATGCCATCAAAGTAAAACCGCGCCTTGGCGGTACCGTCGAGATGCGAATTGAATTGGACCCGTGCACAGCCTGTGGTCAGTGTGTTGCAGTGTGTCCAGCCGATGCCATTGCAATGGAGTCTGTGTTATGAGGGTGAACAAGTCATCCTTCGCGCACCTTGACGCGGACCAGCACATCGCCAGTTTGTTGCTGCATGTTAGCCCGCAGCAGCTGCAGCCAGTCATGACAGCGATCGGTGCCATCGATGGGCTCGAGATTTCGCAACAACAAGATGGCCGGGTCATCGTGCTGGCCGAAGCTGAAAGCAATGGCCAGTTGGCGGATCAATTCGCTGCACTGCAGGCCATGGCGGGCGTTCTGAGCCTGAACCTTATCTACCACCACACCGAATCTGCTGCTGCATTGGATGAACCGGTGCCCGGCGACCAAACAAACCTTTCAGAGATAGCAAAGCAATGAAAACGACACGCCGAGATGTTATCAAAATGGCGGCTGCCAGCACGGCAGCTTCAGTAGCCGGCCTTGGTGGAGCGGTGGCCAGCAATGTCGTTACCGACGCGGACAAAACCAGCCTTAAATGGTCGAAAGCACCCTGTCGCTTTTGCGGTACTGGCTGCAGTGTCAACGTGGCTGTCCGAGACGGACGCGTGGTCGCCACCCATGGTGATATCAAAAGCGAGGTTAACCGCGGACTAAACTGCGTCAAGGGCTATTTCCTGTCCAAGATCATGTACGGGTCCGATCGCCTGACCCAGCCGCTGCTGCGCAAAAGCAATGGCCAATACGACAAGAATGGCGAGTTCGAACCGGTCAGCTGGGACGAAGCGTTTGACGTGATGGCTGACAAATTCAAGACAGCCCTGGCCGACAAGGGTCCAACATCGGTCGGCATGTTTGGTTCCGGGCAGTGGACCGTGATGGAGGGCTATGCTGCAGTAAAGCTCTACAAGGCCGGCTTTCGCAGCAACAACATCGACCCGAATGCGCGTCATTGCATGGCCTCAGCGGTGGGCGGTTTCATGCGGACCTTTGGCATTGATGAGCCGATGGGCTGCTATGACGACATCGAAGCGGCGGATGCTTTCGTTCTCTGGGGCTCCAACATGGCCGAGATGCATCCAATTTTGTGGACGCGGCTGACCGACCGCAGGCTGTCCAGTCCGCATGTGAAAGTCGCTGTGCTGTCGACCTTTCAGCATCGATGCTTTGATCTGGCTGATATCCCGGTGGTGTTCACGCCGCAAACCGACCTGGCCATGCTCAACTTCATCGCCCACCACATCATTCAAACCGGTCGGGTCAACCAGGACTTCGTTAACAAGCACACTGTGTTCAAGCGCGGCATGACCGACATTGGCTATGGTCTGCGCGATGAACACCCGCTGCAACAAGCGGCGGCAAATGCAGACAAAGCTGGCGGTTCCGAAGCAATGACCTTTGAGGAGTATGCCGAGTTTGTCAGTCAGTACGATGCAGAATCGGTTTCGAAGCTATCTGGTGTCAGTGTCGAAAAACTGATCGCCCTGGCTGAGTTGTATGCCGATCCCGACACCAAGGTCACATCGTTCTGGACCATGGGGTTCAATCAACACACGCGTGGTGTTTGGGCCAATAACCTGATCTACAACATTCATCTGTTGACCGGCAAGATCGCAACACCAGGCAACAGCCCGTTCTCACTGACCGGTCAGCCCTCTGCCTGTGGAACCGCACGCGAAGTGGGCACGTTTTCACATCGCCTGCCGGCTGACATGGTGGTGGCCAACCCAAAGCATCGCGAAATTGCCGAACAGATCTGGAAGCTCCCGGCCGGCACCATTCCGGAAAAACCTGGCTTCCATGCTGTTGAGCACAATCGCATGCTCAAAGATGGTGTGCTCAATGCGTACTGGGTGCAGGTCAACAACAACATGCAGGCGGCAGCCAACATCAACGAAGAAGGCTTGCCGGGTTATCGCAATCCAGACAACTTTATCGTCGTCTCCGATGCTTATATGACAGTCACAGCGCAAGCGGCTGACCTGGTTCTGCCAACGGCCATGTGGGTCGAAAAGGAAGGGGTGTATGGCAACGCCGAGCGTCGCACTCAACAATGGCAACAGCTGGTCAATGCGCCGGGCGAGGCGATGTCTGACTTGTGGCAGCTTATGGAGTTCTCCAAGCGCTTCACCACCGAAGAGGTGTGGCCTGAAGAGCTTCTCGCCCAGGCACCTGAAATGCGCGGCAAGACTTTGTTTGAGGTGCTTTATGCCAATGGTAGCGTCGACAAGTACCCGCTATCGGAAATGAAGCCTGACTATGACAATGTCGAGTCCAAGGCCTTTGGCTTCTATGTGCAGAAGGGTCTGTTCGAGGAGTACGCGTCATTTGGCCGCGGCCATGCGCATGACTTGGCGCCCTATGAGGTCTATCAGGAAGAACGCGGCTTGCGTTGGCCGGTGGTTGACGGCAAGGAGACGAAATGGCGCTTTCGCGAAGGTGCCGACCCTTATGTCGAAGCCGGCACCGGATTTCAGTTTTACGGTCACGATGATGGCAAGGCGCGGATTTTTGCGCTGCCGTATGAGCCGGCTGCTGAGGCACCTGACGATGAGTACCCGATTTGGTTGTCAACTGGTCGCGTGCTCGAGCACTGGCATTCAGGCTCCATGACGCAGCGCGTGCCGGAGTTATACAAGGCCTTCCCGAATGCTGTCTGCTTTATGCATCCAGACGATGCGGCGGCGCTGTCGGTCCGGCGCGGACAGGAGATCAAAGTGGTTACGCGCCGTGGGCATATTCGCACTCGTGTGGAAACGCGCGGTCGCAACAAACCGCCGCGTGGTTTGGTTTTCGTCCCCTGGTTCGATGCCAGTCAGTTGATTAACAAATGTACCCTGGATGCCACGGATCCGATCTCCAAACAGACGGATTTCAAAAAGTGCGCATGTCGGATTGAGGTGGTTTGACCATGATTTATCTACGCATCGTTCTAATGGCGTTGATGACCGCACTGCTGGCCGCCTGCAGTGAACAATCGAACCCGCCTGCCAACGTCTCGCAAGCAGAATCAGTGCCGGTCGCTGAAGTCAGCGTGCTTGCACCCGTAGAGGAGCCGTTGCCGCTGGAAGATGGGCAGGCAGCGACCTTGCGCGGTGCAGCGCTCAACACCGACTTGCCGGCACCGGTGATGGCGGCTGTAGAAAATACGGACCTGAAACGTGCACGTCAGTACCCGATGCAACCGCCGACCATTCCGCACAAGATCGACGGTTATCAGGTCGATCTCAATGCCAACAAATGCATGTCCTGTCACGCCCGTTCGCGCACCGGTGAATCGCAGGCGCCGATGGTTTCGGTGACCCACTTTCAGGATCGCGATGGCAATTTTTTGGCGGAAATCTCGCCACGTCGCTACTTCTGCAATCAGTGCCATGTAGTGCAGACCGATGCGCGCCCCCTGGTTGGCAATTCCTTTGAGGACTACTACCAGTTGACCGAAAAGGCGAACCAGGAGGGTGGGTCGTGATCAAACGATTCATCAGAAAATACTGGAGCATCCTGCGAAAGCCTCCCGTACATCTCAGCCTCGGCGTGCTGACGGTCGGTGGTTTCATGGCCGGAATCATCTTTTGGGGCGGCTTCAACACGGCCCTGGAGGTGACCAATACCGAGGAGTTCTGTGTCAGTTGTCATGAGATGCGCGACAACCCTTTCGCCGAGCTGAAAACGACTATCCACTACAGCAATCGCTCTGGTGTTCGTGCCACCTGTCCCGATTGCCATGTGCCGCACAACTGGACCGACAAGATTGCACGCAAGATGGCGGCCTCGAAGGAGGTATGGGGCAAATTGTTCGGCACCATCAGTACGCGCGAAAAGTTTCTCGACAAACGTCGTGATCTGGCTGAGCACGAATGGGAGCGCCTCAAAGCCAACGACTCCCTGGAATGCCGAAACTGCCACAACTTTGAATTCATGGACTTCACTCGCCAAAGCACACGGGCCGAGCAACAACATTCAACTGCACTAGCCTCCGGCGAGAAAACCTGCATCGACTGCCACAAAGGCATCGCTCATGAGTTGCCGGACATGGCGGGTGTTGAGGGGTGGTGAAATACGAAACTGAATGGCGACGTTCGCTTTGTCCTTAGGCAATGCATATGGAAGAGACTTGCCCGTCATCCAAATGATCGAGCAATTACGGCAGTAGACATCGCTATTGGCTTGCGCCACTATCGACCGCTTGCCCTGAATCGGCAACCGGCTAGTTTTATTTTGGGTCGGTGCTGATTCCGCGTTCCAAGTTGCGGAGATAACATGAACTACCCAGTCACCCTGTCTAGTGTTGCACTTCTGACCCTGGCCGCTTGCTCGCAAGCGCCTGAGCCACCGGCCGCTGCGCCCGTTGAAAAGCAGAGCGCTCCGGTTGCTGTTGCCAGCGAAGCCACTGGCATCGATACCATTACCGCCGCCGATCTGCATGAAAAGATTCGGGTGCTGGCGTCGGACGAGTTTGAAGGCCGTGCGCCGTCCTCGCCGGGCGAAGTGAAGACCGTTAATTATCTTCGCGACGAGATGAAATCTTATGGGTTGGAGCCGGGCAACGACGGTTCGTATTTCCAGGAGGTGCCGCTGGTCGATATCGAAGCGAGTGCCGATCAGTCATTGCTCATTTCCGGCGGCGACGGTGACGATGTCAGCCTGATATTCGCCGATGATTATGTTGCGGGCACGCTGCGTGTCACCCCGGAGATTACGATTACTGACAGTGAGCTGGTGTTCGTTGGTTACGGCATTGTGGCCCCCGAATATGACTGGAACGACTACGCGGGCTTGGACATGACGGGCAAGACGGCGGTGATTCTGGTCAATGACCCGGGATACGCCACGCGCAATGAAGAGCTGTTTACCGGTTTCGCCATGACTTACTACGGCCGGTGGACTTACAAATACGAAGAGGCCATGCGACAGGGGGCTGATGCTGCACTGATCATCCACCAAACTGGACCGGCCGGGTACCCATGGTCGGTCGTTCGCGGTGGTTGGACTGGCAAGAATTTTTCGCTGGAATCGGCCGACGGCAACATGTCTCGAGCCAAGGTTGAAGGCTGGCTGTCCGAAGGTGCGGCGCAAAGGCTATTCGCCAAGGCTGGTCTAGACATGGCGGCATTGATTGATGCGGCAAAGGACCACGGCTTCGAGCCTGTGCCGATGGGGCTAACCGGTTCGGTATTCTTCAGCAACAGTATCAACCATTCGTTGTCGAAGAATGTTATTGGCATGGTTCGTGGCTCTGAAATGCCTGATGAGGCCTTTCTGTACATGGCGCACTGGGACCATTTTGGTATCGGCGAGATGATCGATGGCGACAACATCTATAACGGTGCCCTCGACAATGCCTCCGGTACGGCGGCGCTGTTGGAGCTGGCCGAAGCCTATGCCTCGATGCCGGTTGCACCGAAGCGCAGCATGGTATTCATCGCCGTGACTGCCGAAGAGCAAGGCCTGCTGGGCTCACAACACTACGGCGAGAACCCTACGTTTCCGCTGCACAAGATTATCGGTGGCTTGAACATGGATGGTCTGAACCTGTTTGGTCCGACCAACGACATCGGCATCACCGGGTTCGGCCTGTCCGAGCTGGACAAGAACGTTGAGCGGGCCGCCGTCGCTCAGGGGCGGGTCACCTCGCCTGATCCGGATGTGGAGAAGGGCTATTACTATCGATCTGATCACTTCAACCTGGCCAAGGTGGGTGTGCCCATGGTGTATCCAGGCAACGGCATTGATCACCTTGAACATGGTGCCGAGTATGGACAAGCCCAGGCCGATGACTATGTCGCCAATCGTTACCACAAGCCCACTGATGAATACGATCCGAATTGGGATCTGTCGGGCGGCGAACAGGACGTTCGGCTCTATTTTATGGTCGGTGAGGATGTGGCCAACGGCGATGTCTGGCCAAACTGGAATGAGGGCACCGAGTTCAGGGCGATTCGCGACCAAGTGATGCAGGCCGCCGACTGATGAAAGACGCCACTACGAAGCTGTTGCTGGGGTTGGGGTTGTTGGCGACTACATCGCTACAGCTGCAGGCCGAGCCATTGTCCGTGGCGACCGTGCGGCAGGCCGTTGATGACTATGCAACTCGAGCGGTGAGTTTTTATCGCGAGTTTTTGAGCTTGCCAAACGATGCCAATGATGAGCAGGACATAGAGCGCCTGGTCAGCTACCTGGAAGCAAGGTTTGGCGAACTGCGTTTTGCGACGCAAAGGCTATCGACGTCCGCCAATCCGGTGCTGTACGCCGAGCGTATCGTTGATGCAGATGCACCAACGGTGCTGGTTTACTTGCAAGCCGATGGGCAGCCAGTCGATCCCTCGGCCTGGGATCAGGACGACCCGTTTGATCCGGTGCTCAAGGCACAAAACGAGGCCGGTGAGTGGCAGGCGATTCCCTGGTCCAGTACCGATCAAGGCTTGAATCCAGATTGGCGCATATTCGCCCGCTCTGCCGCCGACTCCAAAGGGCCGATGACCCAGTTCATGGTCGCCATGCGACTGCTCGAGCAGTTGGACGCAGCACCCGACTACAACCTGAAAGTGGTGATCGATACCGAAGAAGAAATGGGGTCGCCAAGGCTTGCTGGCGTGGTCGAAAAACATCGAGACTTGTTGGCCGCTGACATGCTG
>BQJN01000079.1 GCA_021604725.1 Lysobacteraceae bacterium
CGACCTGCAAACCCAAGGACCCGAAGCGCAATTGATCCCGGATATAGATCGCCGCGATCGGCTGCCGCCACTTCGGCACAGCATTGAGTACTGTCTGGCCGCCTCGATACCGGTGATTCAGGCCCTGCTAAACCGCCCCTGGCAGCCAACATTGCTACGATTCACGCACTCCAGACCGCATACGCCAGGCAAGTCGACGCAACTACCCTGCCCTGTCGAATATGACTGTGACTACGACGCGGCCTGCTTTCCAGTTAGCGACCTTGCGGCACCTGTTGACAACAGCGTTCAGCGACTGCGCGATGTCAGAACCAACTACGCAGAGGAACTCGACCGGCGTTTTCCGCAGGATTTCAAGGCACGTGTAAACGCCGCCATTCATCACGCCATGCGAGTCGGGCGCGCAACTGCCAACGATGTCGCTGCCATGCTGGCGACCAACCGGCGTACATTGCATCGCCGTTTGCATCAGCAAAACACCACATTCACCGAAAGCTTGTGGACGATCCGTCGGCAACAGGCAAACTACCTGCTGCGAGATACCACCATACCGATCACCACCATCGGCCTGCTGCTGGGTTATTCAGAGACCAGCGCCTTTAGTCGAGCCTTCACCCGGGCGGCCGGCTTGTCGCCGCGTGCATGGCGTCAAAAGCAACGCGCTTGCAAATTGACGGAACAAGACACAGATTAGTGAGTCAAGTTCTGGACAATTCGAACAGAACTTGTGTTATCGCCTTAGGACAACGAGTACGTTGAATGACTAGTATCACCAACCTGTCAATGGTCTCGATCAGCGGAGAAGACTCCGTCGGCTTTCTACAGTCGCAACTGGCGACCGATCTTCGCGATTGGGATGACGGCAGTAGCGGTCTGGCTTGCATGCTGGCGCCGAACGGCCGAGTCATCGCCGTGATGCGTTTGAAACGACTTGATCCCAGTCACTTCCTGGCCGCCGTTCCGACCGATCTGGCACCGCTATTCGTCAAGCGGCTATCGATGTACGTATTGCGATCCAAGGTCAAAATTGAGGTATTGCCAGGTTCTGTTGAACTGCATGATCAGGATGAAGCGCTGCCGACCGATATCGATTGCGCCGGTGGCGGTCGCTTGCGCGCCGTGGACGAGGTCCATACGCCGCCATCATTGGCCCAGGATGACTGGCTGATACGGGAGGCCCGTGCCGGGGTTCCATTCGTCTTCGCCGCCACCACCGATACCTTTATCGGTCAGGCGCTGGGACTGGATCGACTCAACGCCATCAGTTTCAAGAAGGGCTGCTACCCCGGCCAGGAAGTTGTCGCCAGATTGCACTTCAAAGGCCGCAGCAAACGCTCGCTGGTGACGCTGGCGCGCGATGGCAACGCCCAGTTCTCACCGGGGCAAGTGCTGCAATCAGAATCCGGTCGAAATGCCGCCGAGTTGGTCTATGAGGTCGACACCGGTGAGCGCATCATTGGCTTGGCAGTCGTTAAAGAGCAATACATTGGAGAGCCATTGACCCGCGACAACGCACGTTTTATCGGCGGCGCGGCCTAAAAACTGGCGCAAGGATCGCTTTCGAAGTTACCGACCAGGAAGGTATCGCCCGCGTATTGGTCAATAGTGGGTGCCGAAGTTAAGAATGGGACAAAACTTGCTATTCCGGTGGAACCGCCAAGTACATTGACGCCGTCAGCAACCACATCGCCCATGCCGCCTGGGTTGGAGACGTGCGTAGGCCCGCTGGCATCACCCCACCAGCTGCTGCTGGCATCGACGGTTTGATCGCTACCAATGAACAGGCCATAGGTAGTATTAGCCGCCAGAGCGCTGTTGTTGACAGCGAGTGTTGCCGGATTGGGTATGCCGCCTGAGACATGAACACCATGGTCGTTGCTCATAAACTGGGAGCAGGCCACAGTTACGCTGGCATGGACCTCACCCGGGCCGCTGGCGACCCAAAGTCCACCGGCCTCGTTGTTGTTGGATACCGCACGTCGAATGTCCGTTGTGCCGCCGCTTTGCAACAAAATGCCATCAAAAAACGAGCCAATTCCATTGCCGCTGGTTTGCGTATCGCGAATGCTTGTGTCGCTGGAAATCACTACAACAATGCCCGGCCCGGCGTTGTCGTCTGACTGACTGCCCGCGATCAGTATTGAGCCATCAGTCACCACAGCCAAACCGGCCGCATCGGTGACTGCCTGCCCATTGTTGTTGGTGACTGTATTGAGGATTTCAACATTCAACTGGTCACCCAGTGCCGTCGATTCAACAAACAGGCCTTCTGTTGCGTTGTCGTTGGCCACGGCACCGTACACTTTGATGGTGGTGCCATCCGGACCATCGAGGTTGAGTCCGCTGCTGTCATTGCCATTGCTTTGGGTCGTTTCGATCAAGATGGTGTGATTACCGGTGGCGACCTCGACGTCGATACCATCGGCACCGTTGCCGTCAGCGATCACGTTTCGGGCGGTGATATCCCCAGACACCAGATCAAGATCGATGCCATCGTCATCCGACGACAGCACGATCAGGCCTGAAAACAGCAAGTCGCCAACGAAAAATGAGCCGGAATGATAGAAGGCCGGTCCGGAAGGCGCCGTTACCGTCGCCATGTGCATGATCGGCTCATTCGCGCTGTTGACGCCAACGAAGGCGATGTTTCCAGTGGTCACCGGACCTCGAGTGGCGGTCGATCCCATTAAAGACAGGTCCACCGATTCACTGTAGCTGCCGGGGAAAACGCGCACATCGGTGTCGGGCAATGCGAAATTCACTGCGTCCTGTATGGACGTGAAGCATGGCGTCAATCCATTGCAACTTCCCGCCTCATCGACATACAGGCTTTGACCGTAGAGCTGGCCAGACAGGGAAATGAGCAGGAGCAGCAGAAATGGCTTCATCTTGGTCCTTTTCTATGAGATTGAGGTGAGGAACCCAGCATGCCCGAGCACTAGCCAGTCATGCAACTTCATCATACACTGTATATATGAACAGTTATGTTGAGCTGCATGCCTTATCCAACTTCAGTTTTCAAAGGGGTGCCTCCAGTGCCGCTGAGCTGTTTGAACGTGCGCAGGCGCTCGGCTACAGCGCACTGGCAATCACCGATGAATGTTCATTGGCAGGTATCGTTCGTGCGTATGAAGCTTCAAAGAAAACCGGGCTGAAGTTGATCGTTGGCAGCGAGGTCACCCTGTCCGATGGGCCTCGGCTGGTGATTCTGGCACAGAACCATCAGGGCTACAGTCAGCTCTGTGAGTTGATCACGCGCGGCCGACGGGCAGCCAGCAAAGGGAGTTACCAATTAGCACGCTCGGATTTGAGCGCCCTGCCCGGCTGTTTATTGTTGTGGCTGCCAGAAAACGAACCAAACTTGAGCCATGGGCAGTGGTTGGCGCAGCGTTTTCAAGACAAGGTGTGGATTGCCGTTGAGTTGCACCGTCAGGCCGATGATGCTCATCGACTGTCGCAGTTGCAGGCCTTGGGTGAACAGTTGGGCTTGCCTCTGGTCGCTGCCGGCGATGTGCACATGCACTGCCGCAGCCGCCGCGCCCTGCAAGACACCATGACGGCGATCCGACACGGCGTCACACTGGATGAGGCAGGTACCAGGCTATTCGCCAACGGCGAACGTCATCTACGTAGTTTGCAGCAACTATCGGAGTTGTATCCAGCACCGCTACTGACTGAAACGCTGCGCATCGCCAGGCAATGTCAGTTCGATTTGGGCGCGCTCAATTACCACTACCCCAACGAATTGGTCCCCAACGGCTTGAGTGCGATTGAGCAGCTTCGCGAACTGACGCGACAGGGTTTACGCAAACGTTGGCCGCAAGGCGCCGACAACACAGTCAAACAACTGCTGCGCCATGAGCTTGAGTTGATTGAGGCACTGGACTACGCCCCCTTTTTTCTGACGGTGCACGATGTGGTGGCCTTTGCACGCAGCCGCAACATTCTTTGCCAGGGACGAGGCTCAGCCGCCAACTCTGCGGTTTGTTATTGCCTGGGCATCACTGAAGTGGATCCAGCGCGGATGAACATGCTGTTTGAGCGTTTCATCTCCAAGGAGCGCAACGAACCTCCAGATATTGATGTGGACTTCGAGCACCAGCGCCGCGAGGAAGTGATTCAGTACATCTACCACAAATATGGCAGGCATCGTGCGGCCCTGGCCGCCACTGTCATTACCTACCGCACCAAAAGTGCGGTGCGTGATGTCGGCAAGGCGCTGGGTATGACGCTGGATCAGGTCGACCTGCTCACTCGAGCAGTAAGCCACTGGGATCGCCCGGACGGCTTGCCTGAACGCTTGCAGGAGCGCGGTTTCGACCCAGAGTCGCCGCTGATCAAACGGCTGCTGTATCTGGTCGGCGAAATCATGGGCTTTCCGCGCCACCTGTCACAACATGTCGGCGGGTTCGTCATTTCCGAGCACCCATTGTCGACCCTGGTACCGGTAGAAAACGCATCCATGGCGGAGCGCACCATTATTCAATGGGACAAGGATGATCTGGAAACCCTGGGCTTGTTGAAGGTGGACGTACTGGCCCTGGGCATGCTCAGTGCGATTCGCCGCTGCTTCGACCTGATTGGGCGTTTTCATGGCTCGGGGCCAACGTTTGCCAGCGTTCCGGCTGAAGATCCGCGCGTCTACGAAATGATTCAACGAGCGGACACCATCGGTGTATTCCAAATCGAGTCTCGGGCGCAGATGAGCATGTTGCCGCGACTGAAGCCAGCGTGTTTTTATGACCTGGTCATTGAAGTGGCCATTGTTCGACCCGGTCCCATTCAAGGCAAAATGGTGCATCCGTATTTGCGCCGCCGACAAGGATTGGAACCAGTCAGCTATGCCAGCAAGGACCTTGAAAAGGTACTCAAGCGAACCCTGGGCATCCCTCTGTTTCAGGAACAAGTGATGGAGTTGGCGGTGGTCGCTGCCGGATTTACTCCAGGCGAGGCCGATCAACTGCGCCGCTCCATGGCCGCCTGGAAACGCCGCGGTGGGCTCGACTATTTCGAGCGTCGTTTGATTGGTGGCATGCTGGAGCGCGGCTATGAACGCGAGTTTGCTGAACAGGTCTTTGAGCAAATCAAAGGCTTCGGCTCCTACGGCTTTCCAGAATCCCACGCTGCCAGCTTTGCGCTATTGGTCTACGTCTCTTGCTGGCTAAAGTGCCACCATCCAGCGGCTTTTACCTGCGCCTTGCTCAATAGCTTGCCCATGGGGTTTTATTCTGCTTCGCAACTAGTACAAGACGTACAGCGCCACGACGTGGAGGTGCGCCCCCCAGATGTCTGTTTTAGCGACTATGACTGCACGCTGGAGAAAACGGACGATGGGCAGGCGGCGATCCGGCTGGGCTTGAGGCAGATCAAGGGACTGAAGGAAGAGGTCGCTACCCGGATCGTCAGCCAGCGCTGTCAAAAACCATTTTCCGACGTTCAACAACTGACCGAGCGTGCAAAGCTGGACCGGGGGCAACGCCAACGCCTGGCTGATGGCGGTGCCCTGCGCACCTTGTCAGGCCATCGTCATCAGGCCAGGTGGGCAGTCGATGGGGTTGAGGAATTGCCACCACTGCTCAAGGGCAGTCAGATCGAGGAATCAAGAGCCAAGTTGCGAACACCGACAGCGTCAGAAACTGTACTGACCGACTACGACACGCTGGGCTTGAGTCTTGAAGCACACCCGCTTGAGCTCCTGCGTTCACAGTTGAAAGCCCGTCGTGTATTGACGTCCCGTGAAGTGGATCAGCAGCCCAATGGACGGCCCTTGCGCGCTGCCGGGCTGGTCACTCTTAGGCAACGCCCCGGCACCGCCAGTGGCGTCACTTTCCTGACGCTGGAAGATGAGACCGGCATGTTGAATGTGGTGGTTTGGGCCAAGCTGGGAGAACAGCAGCGTCGCGAATTGTTGGAAAGCACCTTGTTGGCCGTAGACGGCATTATCGAACGTGAACAAGGCGTACAACACCTGATCGCACATCGACTGCACAACTACAATGATATTCTGGGTCAACTGCATATCCAGGCCAGGAACTTTTGTTGAACACAAGATTAACTGACTGTTAGTGTGAGACGATCCATATCATGGCCTCGGCACCAATAGACCGCACACAATGCACACCAAACGACGAATAACTTACTTGCTACTCGCTGCCGGCATAGCCTCCTGCAGCACTGAGCATGCACCCACTAACGTTGCAGTTGAAAGCAAATTGGAGCGACTACCGTCCGTACCTGGCGCGCAACCGCACCTGGCGAAAAGCCCAGATGGTCAGGTCGTCGTCAGTTGGCAAACCGGCAAGGCGTCGCCCAACCAGTTGTACTACGCCACCTTGTCTGATCGAGGGTGGTCCGAGCCGGTAGAAGTTACCAGCGGCACCAACTGGTTTGTCAATTGGGCCGACTTCCCGTCCGTATCTCCAATTACCAAATCACTATGGGCAGCGCACTGGTTGCAGAAAAGGCCCGGTGGCACCTACGCCTACGATGTCAATATGAGCGTATCTACCGATGCCGGAGCCACATGGTCAACCCCGTTTAGTCCGCATAGCGATGGCACGCCGACCGAACACGGCTTTGCCACTTTGTATCCGGCAACTGACGGGGTTGGCGTCATTTGGTTGGACGGACGACAGATGTCGGGCACTGGGCACGGCCACGATGGAAGTAGTGAAGGTGGACCGATGACCCTGCGCAGCGCGACCGTCGATGGCAACGGCAGAATCCTCAACAAACAAGTGGTCGATGACCGGGTCTGTGATTGCTGTCAGACCGATGTAGCCATCACAGCCGATGGCCCGGTTGTCATCTATCGTGACCGGACTGAGGGCGAGGTTCGCGATATCTACGTCGCCTCCAGCAACGAGGATGGACAGTGGCACAACAAGGCAATCTCGGAAGACGGCTGGAACATCGCCGGCTGCCCCGTCAATGGACCTGCCATTGATGCGGACCAGGCTGTGGTTGTCGCCGCCTGGTTTACCGCCGCCAACAACCAACCGCGTGTTCGAGTGGCCTGGTCTGACAACGCCGGACAGCAGTTCGATAGACCGATCGACATTGATGCCGACGCGCCGCTGGGTGCAGTTGATATTGCACTGGTCGATAACGGCGGTTCTGCAGTCATTAGTTGGCTTCGCACCGCAAAGCAAGAGGCTGAACTATGTATTCGCCGTGTGCACCGTGATGGCTCATTGGGCGCAATACAATGCCTGGACCAGTTATCGTCGCGACGAGCCGGGGTTCCACAAATGGTGTACGAGGGCCCGGCGTTGGTGATGGCCTGGTCGGACGCAACTGCCGATCAACCGTCAATTCATTCGGCTCGCGTAGCACTACCACCATCACCATGATGTTGCGCGTGTGCCTGGCCATCATGCTGGGTCTCAGCACTTTCAAGCCCGTGCAGTCGGCGGAACGGCTTGCCGGCCCGATGGTTGGCTATTCAGCCATGCGAGAGGCCCAGATTTGGGTGCAAACCGATCAAGCGGCACAGATCGCAATACGTTACTGGCCGACTGGCAGCCCGGAACTGACTAAACAGTCTCCCACCATCGACACCAACCCTCGGGCAGCCAACACAGCCCATGTCACGATTAGCGGGTTGGAGCCCGGCCAACGTTACAACTACAGCCTGTTAATTGACGACAATGATGCACTCGTCGACTGGCCGCTACGATTTCAGACACAAACACTATGGCAATGGCGGCAGGATCCGCCGGACTTTAGCTTTGCCCTGGGGTCATGTGCTTATATTAACGAAGCAGCCTACGACCGTCCCGGAAAGCCGTATGGTGCACACTATGAAATCTTTGGACAGATTCACAAGACCAGACCGGACTTTATGCTGTGGCTGGGCGACAACACCTATCTTCGGGAAGCAGATTGGGACTCGCGGTCGGGTATATTGCACCGCTTTAGTCATAGCCGGGCATTGGACGAACTGCAGCCACTGTTGGGCTCAACTCACCATTACGCGATCTGGGACGATCATGATTACGGACCCAACAACGCTGACCGCTCCTACGTCCACAAACAAGTCACTCTGGACGCCTTCAAGAGCTTCTGGGCCAACCCGGGATACGACGCCACCGGCCACGGAGGAATAACCGGCAGCTTTGAATGGGCCGACGCACAGTTCTTTCTTTTGGATGACCGTTGGTTCCGCTCTGCCAATAACCGGCGCACCGGCACGCAACAAATCTACGGAGAGCAGCAAATCGACTGGCTGCTGAACGCGTTGAAGGCAAGTCAAGCGACCTTTAAGTTCATCGCTACCGGCAGCGTTTTCGTATACAACGGGCGTCACCACGATTCGGCCATTAATGTCGCCCCGATTGAACGCGAGCGTCTGCTAAGTGCCATCGAGTCCGAGGGCATTACCGGTGTTGTGTTCTTAAGCGGCGACGTTCATCACAGCCAACTGGTTCGTCTTGATCGGCATCATGCGTACCCCATCTTCGAATGGACAGTGTCGCCGCTGACCGCTGGCACCTACCCGCCCTATCTGGACAGCGGAACCAATATTGTGGAAGGCAGCGTTGTTGTTGACCGAAACTTCGGCATTGTAGAGATTACCGGGCCGAAAGACGATCGTATCGCCCGATTGCGGGTCATCGACTATCGCGGTGACGAGCGGTGGCGTTTTGAGCTGCGTGCGACCGAGCTTTGTCAGCCGTTACGCTGCCCTTGATTCACGCGGCAGACGCCAAACTCGTGGAATACGCCTGACTTCAAGATTGAGTGCCGTTGGGGCACTCAATCTTCGAACATTCGCCAAGGGCTGAACCTCGACGATCAGCCACACAACTACTTGCCTGTACGTGTGGTCAATAAATCCTGATTGGGCTTGATCGGTGTTCGCAGTTGGTCAAGAAAGGCCAGAAGCTGTGACTGCTGTTCGCTACTCAAACCAAGAAAACCATCTCTGGCCACCTCGGCTTCACCGCCATGATATTCGATAGCTTCGCGCAAGGTCGTGGCTCTGCCGTCATGCAGGTACGGTGCTGTATCAGCAATGCCCCACAAACGAGCCGTAATGAACTCATCGTTGGCGATCTCACCACCTTCAAAGGTCTCTGCCAACGCGGCGCCCATTTTGTGGCGCTTAAGATCTGAATACAACGGCACGACCACGCCGCCATGGTCACTCGGGCTGAACCCTACCCGTACCAGGTTAACGTACGCATAAACGTTGGCGTATGGGTCACTGGCCACTTCTGGAAAGGCCATCGGCAAACGTGTTGATCGAGTACGAATTTGTGGTCGGTGACAATCCGCGCAACCAATACTGGCGAACAGCGCACGACCTGCCCGCTCATCTCTGTTCAATGCTTCCTGGTATGGCGGCGGATTATTCACATCAAACATGTGCAAGGCCGTCATTTCTCCAACAGTCACCTCATTGACCACACCGTCCCGATCATCATCTACATCCTGTCCCACGACCTCGACCGGTTGGATACCGAAATGAAACATCATCGCGCCCCGGTCAAAATCGCGCATCGAGAAGTTCTCACCCTTGCGACCGAACGGTCGAACGACCAAAACATCTTCGGCAGCCCTGTGGTCGTTGTCGACGAACCCAAGTCCTTCAACCCCGCTGAGATCAACCGTGCCATCAGCACGTCTAACCAGCGTCCCAAAATCGACGCCATGCGTACGCAATCTAAACTCCGACCCGGGAGCTGCAGCGCGCGCATATCGCAATTTGCGCTGCAAATCGATGGTCATTTCCTTGGCCAGCATTTCGACGCCACCACCACCAAACAAAAAAGGCGGATTCGCGAAACGGCCATTGAAGTCTGCGACCCCATCCGGGACCATCGGCATGTCCGGATCGTGGCCCGCCACAGGCTGAGTTCGGTCGTCCGTCGAGTCAGCGACATCAATCACTGTCGGCAAGATGATTGCGTTTTGAACCATCCCTCCAACGCCACCGATTCCAAGCTCTGGTGGGCGACTTTTGTTGCTGACGATGGTATGGCATTCGTTGCAACTTTGTGCGTCGAGGCCATTGAGTCGAAGGATCAAACCGTTGCCCTGTAAGGTGGGCCGTTGACCAGGCAACCGAGGCTCCGACTCATTGGCATCGTAAGCACCATCCCCCATGCCATCGTGGGTGTTAAATGGTGTCGAAAACACATCGAGCCCCATCGACCTGAGCTCATCGATGGTTAGCGTTTGCTGCGCAAGGCCAGCGACGATTTCCTCATGACTCGGCGGATTGGCGGGATGGTTGCCTTCGTTGGCAAAAGAAAGCTGCATTGCCAGTAGCAGTCCAGCGCTCATGAATAAGCGCTGAGAGGTTCGAGGTAGTTTGATCATGGTTTTGTCGGTCCATTGAAAAAGTAGCCCCTGTTGTTAAACGCTCTGAAGCATCCAACGCCGACTGCAGGCTCACTGTAGGGGGTGGTTGATGACGAGTTTGTGATCTCGCCCATGTCAGGTATCCGATGTCACAGTACGGGCGCGACGACGATACGCCACTAACCGGGCTATTGAAAGCACGACGTTGTGGTCCGAACAACTTTTGGCACTGTCCATGTCAGCGCACCCAGTGGACACTAGCGCGTTGTCTCACGCACTTGGTATTGGTTGTGAAAATCATTTTTGCCGTAATAAGCATGATCTGCACTTTGGCTGTCCAGGCCAAGGATTTCGACTACCAGATCTCCCGCTCCACAATCATGGATCACATGCAGGCGGTCGAAGACTCGAAAAACGTCATAAATGAAGGTGAACGGCTACGGCAACTCATCGACGTGTACTTCGATTACACCATGCTCGAGTATCCAGAGTTCGCTACCTATATCGGTCGCCCAGGTGGTCATGACCGATGGACTGACAATTCGGTGGCCGCCAATGAACGCAGGGACAAAGATTCCATTGCGGCCTTGACCCTGCTCGGAAGCTTCGACCGCTCACTACTGGAGGGTGTAGATCGGCTCAATTACGATCTATTGCTGGAACAAATAAGATCCACCGTCGAAGGACAACGGTTTGCAAACAACTACCTGCAGATTACGCAGCTTGGCGGCCCGCAACAAGACATCTCGAGGATGTTGTCGATCATGCCGGCCAACAGTGTTCGTGATTACGAGAACATCGTTGGGCGACTGCAAGGAGCAGCCAGGGTCATCGACAACACCATCGTTTGGCTGCGAATGGGACTCGAAGCCGGAGTCACACCACCGAAGGTTACCTTGCGAGATGTCGCGCAACAGGTAAAAAATCAGATTGTCGACAACGCCGAAGACAGTTCACTGCTTCGCGCATTTTCGACCATGCCTGACCACATTGATGCTGCAGAGCAGACGCGACTGCGGTCAGTCGCCTACAAGACATACATCGACGCTGTGCGACCAGCCTTTCAGCGTCTGCATGAGTTTCTGACACAGACATATGTTCCGGGTGCTCGTGAGTCTATCGCCATGACAGAGCTCCCCGATGGTGAAAACTGGTACGCGTACAACGTCAAACAGCAAACCACAACCGAACTGACGCCGCAGCAAATTCATGACATCGGTCAGGCCGAAGTAAAGCGAATCCGTAGCGAAATGGACCGGGTTATTGAGTCAACCGGATTCGCCGGTGATTTTGCTGCTTTCACCGAGTTCTTGCGAACCGATCCCCAGTTCTACTTTAGCAGCGAGCAGGCGCTGCTGGCGGCCTATCGCGATATTGCCAAGCGCGCAGACCCGGAGTTGGTCAAACTATTCGGACGGCTGCCAAGAACACCCTATGGCGTCGTTCCTGTTCCAGAGTATGCGGAAAAGTCACAAACCACGGCCTACTACCAACCTGGATCACTGCAGGCTGGTCGCCCCGGCAACTTCTTTGCAAATACGTACGCTCTGGACACACGGCCAAAGTGGGAGATGGAGGCATTGACCTTGCACGAAGCGGTGCCTGGTCACCACATGCAAATCGCTTTGCAGCAAGAGCTGGAAGACATGGCCTGGTTCCGTCGTTTCGGCGGTTACACCGCCTTTATTGAAGGCTGGGGCTTGTACGCCGAAAGCCTGGGCACCGACATGGGGTTTTATCAAGACCCCTATTCAAGGTTCGGTCAATTGACATACGAAATGTGGCGAGCCGTGCGATTGGTGGTTGACACCGGAATGCACTCGCTCGGTTGGAGCAGACAACAGGCCATTGACTTCTTTACCGCGAACACTGGCAAGACAGAGCACGACATTGTGGTCGAGGTAGACCGCTATATCGTTTGGCCAGGTCAGGCTTTGGCTTACAAAATTGGCGAACTGAAGATCAAGGAACTTAGAGCGCGCGCTGAGCAGCGATTGGGCGACAATTTTGACATTCGAGCATTTCACGACCAACTGTTGGGCCAGGGTTCCTTGCCATTGACTGTGCTCGAGCAACATATGGACGAATGGGTTGCGAGTCAGCTATAGATCACAAGCCAACTCACGGTAACGGCGATAGATCCGGCTGCAACATCTGTGCCCTTGCTTCGGCTGAGAACAGGCGCTCGGAACTGTAATGCAAGGTCAGCACGGCCATCGCATTGGTTGTCAGGTCGAGTTCTTGCAAGACAAATTGTTGCCAACTGTCGGCAGGGTTCAGTTGCTGCCTGGCGTGGATGATTGTTAACAAGGCGATGGTCAACGTGCGGTTAAACTTTTCCGGTGCGCCCAATGCGGTTGCGTACTTGATGATGCTTTCGGGATAGCTGATGCAGGCCTGCTCCAGCCCCTGCTTTTGAAGGTAAAGCCATGCCGCTCGCAAATGACCAAGATGATTGAAATGAGACTTGTCGAGTGTGGTATCCGCGAACTGATCAAGAAACTGCTGGTCACCAAGCGCCTCAAGCGCCGAAATCTGAGCGGCCACATCGGACATTTCACACCCCTTTAACGTCACACGGCGTTACAATACGCCGCAGATTGCACAACAGGCCATTGTACTTGAACCCTCAATCACCGTCTCGCGCCAAAGCGCTTCGAACACTGCTCACCTCAGATCAAACCGAGTTTCTGCTTGAGGCGCACAACGGCATTAGTGCCCGCATCGCCGAAGAAGCCGGGTTCAAAGGCATCTGGGGTTCTGGTCTGACGCTATCGGCCCAATTTGGCGTGCGCGACAACAACGAGATGTCGTGGACGCAAATTGTCGACCAACTCGAATCGATGAGTGATGCAACCTCGATTCCAATCTTGCTCGATGGCGACACCGGCTACGGCGACTTCAACAATTTCCGTCGCCTCATCCGCAAACTCGAGCAGCGGCAAATCGGTGGTGTCTGTATAGAGGACAAACTGTTCCCCAAAACCAACAGCTTTATCCAGGGCGACAGGCAACCACTGGCCGATGTCGACGAATTCTGCGGCAAGATACAGGCCGGCAAGGATACCCAGTCTGACCCTGATTTTTGCATTGTCGCCCGCGTCGAGGCTCTGATTGCTGGATGGGGCATGGATGAGGCCCTGCACCGCGCTGATGCCTATTATCGGGCCGGCGCAGACGCCATCTTGATCCACAGTCGAAAAAACAACGCCGATGAGATCATAGAGTTTGCGCAGCGCTGGAACAGGCGTTGCCCGTTGATTATCGTGCCTACCAAATACTACTCAACGCCGACCGAAGTGTTTCGGCGCGCCGGCATCAGCGTGGTCATTTGGGCCAACCACCAACTTAGAGCTTCCATCGCTGCCATGCAGGACACGGCACAACAAATTTTTCAATCGCAATCTCTGGTCGACAGCGAAGGTCGTATCGCAACGGTCAATGAAGTGTTCCGCCTGCAGGGCGCAGACGAGCTGCTGGAAGCAGAGAAGCGGTACACGACATCTGTCAGCCGCCCGTCTGCAGTTCTTCTTGGTGCAACGCGAGGCGACGGCTTGGAGGCATTGACCGAAGACCGGCCGAAAATGATGATTCCCGTAGGTGGACAGCCCTTGCTGCGGCGCATGGCGAACAAACTCAAGGCGCGCGGCGTTGTTGATTTGCACGTTGTTGCCGGTTATCGGGCCGATGCCATTGATGTATCGGGCGTCAACCTGATCATCAATGATCAATACGACGACACGGGAGAATTCGCCTCATTGTTGTCGGCTTTGGATCAGGTCGGCGATGACTGCCTGATTTTGTACGCTGACCTTTTGGTCCGAGGGTACATCCTGGACGACCTGCTGGATACTCAAGCAGATGTCGTGTTGGTAGTCGACTCGGCCCCGTCAAAGCGCTCATCATCAGCTGCTGATCTGGCCTATTGCTCACGTCCTGACGATAGAGGAATGTATCGACAAACAGTCGAACTCAATCACATCAGCGCCACGTCCGCCTGGGAGGGGCGTGCGCCCGATGGACGATGGATCGGTGCCATGCGAGTTAGCGGCGATGGCGCACAAGCATTACAGACGGCAGCGCATGCCATGGCGCAAGATCCGAATGCAGACCAGTTTGGGATGCCTGATCTGATAAATCACATGATTGACCGTGGCGTCACCGTGCAGGTTCTATACATCAATGGACATTGGTTGGATATCAACAATATTGATGATCTACAGCTGGCCGCCGAGTTCGCCGCTGGCCGGCGCAGCACCGGGCAGCCCGAAGCATGATTGAAGCCAAGGCGTTTATTGAAGCGGCGATGTCAGCTGGAATTCGCCATTACAGCGGCGTCCCCTGCTCTTTCCTCAAACCGTTGATTAATGGCGTCATAGACCACCCTGACACAGAATATGTCGGCGCTGCCAACGAAGGGGATGCGGTTGCCATCGCCTCCGGCTTTGCAATTGCCGGCTACCCATCGGTCGCATTGATGCAAAACTCCGGACTCGGCAATGCCGTCAGTCCACTGACGTCGCTTAACTGGGTGTTTGGCCTGCCGATACTGTTGATTGTGACCTGGCGTGGTAACCCGCAACATGGCGACGAGCCGCAACATGAGCTGATGGGTGCCATCACAACCGACATGCTTGAAGCCATGGATATCGAATGGGCCATGTTTCCGGAAGATCAGCAGGCGATTGGGCCGGCGCTGGAGAAAGCGCAGCAGTCAATGCAGTCCCGCCATAAACCGTTTGCTTTTTTCGTTCGCAAAGGCTCGATTTCGCCACAACCACTGCAGTCCACGCAGCGTCCGTCGCGCATGGGGCATCGCTTTGCTTCGACAGATTTTCGACAAAAGAATCCTGAAGCACGACCAAGCCGTCAACAGGTCCTTGCCACCGTGCAGCAACTGGCCGGGCCGCGTGATGTATTGATTGCAACCACTGGATATACCGGTAGAGAGCTGTACGCCCTAAGCGACGAGCCCAATCAGCTCTATGTGGTCGGCTCGATGGGTTGTGCCAGTTCACTCGGCCTGGGCCTGGCCCTTGCGGATCCCGGTCGTCGCGTATTCGTGCTAGATGGTGATGGCGCGGCGCTGATGCGGATGGGAAATATGGCGACCATTGGCCAGCTGGGGCCAGCAAATCTGGTTCACGTGCTGATTGACAACGAGCGACACGAGTCAACAGGCGGACAATCCACCGTCAGCGCTGGCGTCGATTTCGCCCACGTCGCGACCAGCTGCGGCTATAGCGCCGCCGTGACCGGCGACAACACAGATTTGATCGCGCCGTTATTGAAGCTGGATCTGGACGGACCAAGACTGGCTCATATCAAGGTGTCTCCGGGCGCCCCCGATGACCTGCCTCGCCCAACCGTTAAACCCCCTGAAGTGTTGGCACGATTGCGAACATTCCTGGAAAACAGCCAATGAAGCAAGCAATTCTCCTCAATCCTGGCCCAGTGGTACTTAGCGATCGCGTCAGACGATCACTACAGCAACCGGATCTGTGCCACCGAGAACCGGAGTTTTTCGATCTACAAGACTGCATTCGTCAACGCCTGCTCGATGTTTATGCGCTAGACGATGCTGACTGGGTGGCAGTGCTGCTTTCAGGTTCCGGCACCAGCGCTATGGAAGCCATGGTATCGAGCCTGGTGCCCGCAGATGGCGAACTGCTGGTGATAGAAAATGGAGTCTATGGCGAACGCTTGAGCGAAATAGCTCGCGTGTATGGCATCACCCACACCGCTGTGGCCCACCGCTGGGACCAGGCTATCGATTTGGATCGCGTTGAGCAGGTCTTGCAACAATCCACAGCATTTACTCACCTTGCTGTGGCCCACCACGAAACAACAACGGGTCGCCTCAATGACGTGACCGCTCTGGCCCAGCTGTGTCAGCGACACAAGGTCAAGCTGTTGATCGACGGCGTTTCCAGTTTTGGCGCGGAAAGCATCGATTTCGATCAATGGCCGATCGCTGCGGTGGCCGCCACCGCCAACAAGTGCCTGCACGGCATTCCGGGTCTAAGTTTCGTCATCTCCCTTCGACAGCAGCTCAACCAGTGTCAGCCCCGAACCTTGTATCTCGATCTCAACCGCTACGCCAAAGCGCAGGCGAAACGTGGGACCCCATTCACGCCGGCATTTCCGGCATTCTATGCTCTCGATGCTGCGCTACAAGAACTGGCAGATCAAGGCGGATGGCAGCAGCGGCAAGCGCGTTATGGCCAGTTGGCCGAACGCGTTCGACAATGCCTGCACTCGGTGGGTATCGAGGGCATGTTGCCGGCCGAACAATCATCCGTTGTTCTGCGATCGTACTATCTGCCGCCGGGCATGTCGTACAAACTCTGGCACGATTACCTGCGCGATCAGGGCTTCATAATTTACGCAGGCCAAGGCCACTTTTCATCCGAGATGTTTAGAGTTTCCACCATGGGTCAGATCACAGATCAGGACATCGACCGCTTATGTCGGGCAATGCGCGCTGGTATACTAGAGGGCTTGAATTCATCCGCATCAGGAGACGCTGCATGAAGCCCATTCATCCCATATCGATCGCGGTGTTCGCCGTGACTGTAATGGTCTGGGCCTCGCCTGCCATGGCCTATCTGGATCCAGGCACGGGCAGCATGTTGGTGACTGCGGTTGTCGGTCTGTTCGCAACCATGGTTTTGACCTTCAAAACCTGGTGGTATCGCCTGCTAAGACTGTTTCGACGCAACCCGGAGAAAGGCGGTCCGCCGCCAGCTGAATAGCGCGATTGAGTCGTGGGATTTTTCAGTAGCCTGGCAGACAATAGGCGCTTCAAACAGTTGCCCGCTGAACAGCGGAACCTGGTCTTCTACAGTGAAAGCGGACAGGACTGGCATCATTTCGAGTCCATCGTTGGCAACCTGCTGCAGCAAGGTCGCAACGTGTGTTACATCAGCTCTGATGGCGATGACCCTGGGGTCAACAGCAATCACCCCAAGCTACATACTTTTGTCATCGACTCAGACCCCATCCGCATCTGGCTCTTCCAGATGATGAAAGCCGATGTCTGTGTGCTAACCATGATGGACCTGGAAAACCTGCAGCTGAAACGCTCCATCAACCAGGTGCATTACGTCTACCTGTTCCATGGACTGGGCAGCACTCACATGGCGGACCATGCCAATTCGTATGACGCTTATGACAGTTTGATGTGTGCCGGCCCACACCACGTCGCTGAACTACGCAAACGGGAGCAACTGGCAAACCTGGCACCACGCGAGCTGATCGAACACGGCTACGAACGTCTTGAGAGACTACATAAGGACGTGTCCAAGAAACCGGATCCGAACAGTCAGCCCCATGTTCTTGTTGCGCCCACCTGGGGCCAGAACTCGCTGCTGAATTTGTGCGCAGAGCCATTAATCGAGCAGCTGTTGGCTGCAGATATGAGGGTAACGCTACGCCCGCACTATCACTCAAAGGTAATCGACCATGAACTGGTCGATGCGCTGTTTAAAAAGTTCCAGGGCCGTGCAGGCTTCAACTCAGTCGAGTCGATGTCGGAAAGCGACTCGTTGATCAGCTCCCATGTTTTGGTATGCGACTGGTCCGGCATGGCCATCGAATACGGCCTAGCGCTGGAAAAACCCGTCGTCTTTATTGACGTTCCGAGAAGAATACGCAACCCGGACTGGCAAGACTGGGGCATGCAGCCACTGGAGGTATCCATTCGTCAACAGTTGGGCGAGGTCATTGCACCTGAGCAGCTTCAGTCGACTCCCAAAGTCATCCGGCGACTGATCGACTCGCCAAAACCTGCCGCCGATTACGATGCATTGAGACGAGAAGTGGTTTTCAACTTCGGAACTTCGGCCGCAGTCGGTGCAGCAGAATTGGCCAAGATTGCTGATCGGCAGCGTGGGATCGGCATGCGAGCACGCCTGAAATGAACGACAAATCCCATCAACTGCGGTTGCTGGGCTGGTTCGGCAGTGCCTTGGTGTTGATCTTTTCCATGATCAGCATTCGCTATGTCATTGCGTACGGCTGGCCGGAGGATGTGCTCACCTGGCTCTACATACCGCTGGCGGTCATCGCATTGTGGTCGGCACTGACCTTTGTGCCAGTGGCTTTGCTGTGTGCATTCACTGCAGTGAACGGTGCCCGCAAGATTATCGTTAACATCGCCTGGCTGATGGCCACCGCAGCGATCGGCCTGGTGGTATTGGATAGTGAATTGTTTGCAGCCAATCAATTTCACCTAACCGCCTTGACGGCGCGCATTCTGGGCACGCCCAGTTGGGTGTTCCTTGGCATTGTTACCCTAATCGCAGGCGTTTTCCTTCGGCACTTGCTGGCCCGAATTGACCGCGCACTAAAAAACGACACTGGCGGCGGCAAAGGCAAGTGGGTCGCTACAGCCATCGTTGGCGCTATCCTTGTCAGCCAATCCATCCACATTTGGGCGGATGCTACCTATCGGGTATCGATCCCACGCTTTACGCACTATCTGCCACTTTACCAACCGGCAACCGCGGTTGAACGACTGGTCGACTGGGGTCTGGTCGATCTGGATGCCGCCCGTCGACAACAATTGAATGCAAAGTTGGATGTTGGCAGCTCCGTCAATTATCCACTGGCGCCGCTGCATTGTTCCAAAGAGAGCTCACTCAACATTCTATTGGTGGTCATTGATGCTCAGCGCGGCGATTTGATCGACCCACGAATAACGCCCAAGCTGGACCGGTTGGCATCGTCTTCATCGGTATTTGAAAAGCACCATAGCGGCGGCAATTCTTCGAAAATGGGGCTGTTCTCCCTGTTCTACGGCCTGCCAGGCACTTACTTTGAGTCATTTGCCGCGGAACAGCGTTCGCCAGTTTTGATCGACCAGTTGCAACGACAAGGGTATGCAATATCGATTTTGTCGAGTGCTGAACTGTACCGGCCGGTTGAACTGGATCGGACCGCATTTGCCAATCTCGACAACATTCGATTGGAGACGCCCTCTGCCAATGGCCTGGCCTGGGAAAAGGACCGTGTTATTACCAATGACTGGTTCGCCTTTCTGGATCGACAGCAAGCCGATCAGCCGTTCTTTGGGTTTCTTTTTTATGGCTCAGCCAATCGGCGCGTATTCCCGCCTGACCTTGAAGCACCGAGCGTAGCGGGTGACCAGCGGTGGCAACACTATGTCAACGCCATCCACTACAACGATCAATTGCTTGGCGAAGTTTTGGACGACCTTGGCCGGCGCAATTTGATTGATAGTACTGTCGTGATCGTGACCAGCGATCATGGTGAGGAGTTCTCCCAGAGCGGCAGCGGATTTACCGGTCACGGTTCGGCTTACACATCGGACCAGTTGGCAACACCGATGGTTGTGCGATGGCCGGGCGTCGACCCGAAGCGCTATAGTCACCGCACCAGTCATCATGATTTGGCCCCAACGTTGTTAAAGCGCGCGCTCAACTGCAGCAGCGATGCGAGCAACTTCAGTGTTGGCAAGGATTTGTATTTTGAGAAAGACTGGGATTGGCTGATTGCGGCCAGTTACAGCGATTTTGCTATTGTCGAACCCAGTCAGGTCACCATCAGCCGTCGCGGTGGGTTATTCGAACTTCGCGATGCCAACTATCAGGTCGACACTGAGCTGAAACTCAACCCACATGTTGTTACCGATGCCTTGGCGGCGATGCAACGTTTTTACGTCCAGCCCTGATGCGTAGTGTTGTGATCAGCTTGTTGCTGACCGTATTGCTCAATGCGCCTGTCGCAGCCGAACCGTTGACTCTAACAAACACAAAAACCTCCATTGAGATCAATTCGGACGGCGCAATCACCTGGAAAAGTTGCCACGCCGTATGTGGCTCATCAAATTGGCAAAACCTATTTGAGGAGCAAACGCTAGGCGTGCTCGGCGCTGACGGCTATTGGCAGCAGCTTTCGACCACCACCGTGCAATATCGGTCAGCGACAGATCACTCCATGATTCGTCAGTACCAGCTGGACCAGCAGGGGTTTACGCTTACGGTTACAGGGACAGTTGACCCCTCTTTGCAGCTGATCGCTAGCAAGGCCATGCACCCCAAAGGGCACGAGGGGTTCGCCGGTCTGGGTGATGAGCTTCGAATCTGGAAACTGGTCGATCACACTGTCGAGGTGAGTGAACAGGGTCAAAGCATCAATCTGACAGCTCAATGGAGCGGTGTTCGAAACCGTTTTTGGACTATCGCAGGAAAGGGCAACCCTGGCCACCTGGAACTTTATGGCGGACCGATTGCCCCTGCTGCACTCAAAGCCCTTGACCCAGCCCTCTCCAAGCTATTTCTCAACAGCATGTGGCCCGGAGCCCGGCAGTTGTCGTTGGGGATGAAGTGGCTGCTGGACAAGGCGTATGCACTAACTGCAAGTTGGGGGCTGGCCATCATCCTCATGTCCCTGATGGTAAAGCTGCTAACGTCGCCGCTGAGCCGGCTGGCGCAACGACTGCAGGATCAGGTCAATCAGACCAAGAGCATGTTGCAGCCAATGATCGCGCAAATTCGTGCGGAAAGCCGAGGTGAGGAACAAGTTAACCGGCTCAATGCCTTGTACAAGGAGCATGGCGTCAGTCCGCTCTATGCGTTCAAGAGCCTAACCGGTTTGCTGATACAAATCCCTATCTTCATTGCCGCCTACCACCTACTCCATGAGCACGCCGGACTCAATGGTGTTGAGTTTCTTTGGATTCAAAACCTGGCTTTGCCGGACCATGCCATCAGCTTGCCCTTCACTATTCCGTTCTTTGGCGGATGGATTAATGCACTGCCCTTGCTGATGACTGTGCTGACCATCATTACTGCACGCCTTCATCAGGACCAAACCCTGACGCCAGATCTAGCCATCGCCCAACAACGACAGCTGTACCTGATGGCTTTGGCTTTCTTGCTCTTGTTCTACACCTTCCCGGCCGGCATGGTGTTGTACTGGACGACAAACAACGCAGTTGAAGCGGTCAAATCACTGCGTTTTGTGCTTCGAAAATAGTTCGGTGGCTCGAAAGCGGCAAGCCCCGCTCTCGGCGCTGGTGGTCTCAACGCAATGCCCAACTACTTTGGTGGCAACGAAAGAACGAATTTACTGGCCCGTTCAAGCCACCGTGACAACGCGTCGTCCTCCTCAAGTCCCTCAGTGTCCACGTACACGAAGCCTCGCATTGGGCGCCCTGTAAAGTCCATTTCTCTGGCAAAGGGTTGATTCAGCGCGTTCTCATATTGGTCGGGCCCAACGCGCACCATCAACGCATCATGGCTACCAAGGCCCACCAGCATATGACCATTTAGCATCAGGCAAATGCCGCCAAACATACGCTTTTCGCTGACGCCCGGCCAATTGGCCACGAGCGTCCGCAAGCGATCAAGTAGAGCATCATCGACGGTCATGGAAGAACTATGAATCGATTATTTGCGTTTCGTATGAATGCGTTACTGGTAGTGCCTTGCCCAGCATCAATGACACCGAGCAATACTTTTCAGCCGACAGGCTGACAGCACGAGCGACCTGCTTGTCATTCAGGTCGCGTCCGGTCACCACATAATGGGCGTGGATGGCGGTAAAGACCCTTGGCGCATCCTCGGCCCGTTCTGCCTTTAACTCACACCGGCAATCGGTAATGTCCTGACGCCCCTTTTTCAGGATCATCACCACATCAATGGCCGAGCAGGCACCGACCGCCGCCAACACCGATTCCATCGGCGAGATGGCATTGTCATCTCCCGAAAAATCGATGTCATGTCCCGACGGTACATGACCTACAAACTCCAGCCCCTCGCCTTTCCACTCTACTGTTGCTTTCATGACAACTACTCGCCGGCAGCTGAGTATTTCTCGTGGAAACGCTGATACAACTCCTGCTGCCGCCCATCCAGCTGAATCATTCGCCCATCGATGAAAGCATGGCTCAGATCATTTCCTCGCATATCCAAAGCGTCGCCGCGAGACAGGAATAAAGTTGCGCTCTTGCCTACTTCAAGGCTGCCATAGCGGTCACCAACGCCCATCAACTGGGCATTGGTCAAGCTGATCATTTTGACCGCTTCCTCGTCACTCAAACCATAGGCTCGAGCGGTACCGGCCACAAACGGCAAATTTCGCGCATTCATGACGCTCGGCTCAGTCAGCCCCACGGTAAGTCCCGCTTGCAACAGTGCTGCTGGCAGCTGGTAGGGTGCCTTGATATGGGCTTCATCGGTGGCTGGAACGCGGTGTGTACCCGCAACGATCACAGGGACGGCGTTCTCCAGCAAAAAGTCAGCTGCATCCAACAAGCCATCGGTACCTACAACAACGCGTTGATCAATGCCCATGTCAGCTGAGAAGTTGACCGCGCTAACAATGTCTTTGGGCGTATCAGCGTACAAGAACAATGTCGCGTCACCGGCTAGCACAGGACCGAGCGCTGCCAGCTTTACGTTGCTGCCATCACCGGGCTCGGCTGCGTAAGCTCGCGCATCAGCAAACAACTTGGTGATCTGGTCGACCTGTGACTGGTAGTTTTTGTTCGGTTCCGACTTTACCGTGAAGGTGGCGAAATCGAAGCGTTGCGATATGCGTTGTGGCCAATTGACGTGAACGGCGTCATCAACACGTACTGCCGCGTCTTCCCAATTCCATGCGTCAAGTTGAACAACCGAAGAGCGACCCGAGACCATGCCGCCTGAAGGCGTGGTTTGCGCCAGCAGCACGCCGTTGTAGCGCGTCACAGGAATGTATTCCGAATCGGTGTTGTAAGCGATCAAGCTACGTATGCTTGGGTTCAAGGAACCGGTCTCGGATTGATCGACAGTTGCTCGAACTGCGCCAACCTCAACCAAACCTAGCTGTGAACCGGGCAGAACAAATCCGGGGTACAAATGCCCCCCACCACCGTCTATCACGGTGGCACCTGCTGGAATTTCCACGGAGGCTCCAACCGCATTAATTTTCCCATCGGAAAAAACCAGGCTGCCGCGATCGATGCGTTCACCGTTGCCAATATGAATGGTGACGTTTTCGATGGCGACGGGTGCAGTTTGTTCAGGTGCCGGCGTCGGCGTCAGTGCCGCCACGCAGGTGCCAAAGGTTAGCAAAACGGCAGCGGTCAGATACTTCATGTTGATGCTCTTGGTGATCATTGGTGGCCTCCCGTCATCGCTGCATTCAGGTATTCATAGCCGGTCAAACTGTCGCACTCAAACACCTTGGAAGGCTTGCGACCTGCCCCACCAGACTTGCCGCCACTGCCGCCAGCCTTAACCTTGGCGACAAGACGAGCACGCTCCGCTTGCATGGCTTGACGCAGTTCGGCGTCAC
>BQJN01000080.1 GCA_021604725.1 Lysobacteraceae bacterium
CAGCGGCCATCCCCGCCCATTCAGCACCTGAGCCGCAAACAGCGACGGTCACGTCCGAACCGCTACCGCCAGTAACGGCCACAAATTCAACTCGCTCTTCGGCGATCACCTTAAGTCATACCAGCCTGGCCATTCCCGCCCTGCTATCGGCGTGGCTCATACTGATGCTGTTGGGCCTGACCCGTCTGGCGCGACAAGGCTGGGCGCTTCGTTCCCTGCTCACTGGTCGCACACGAGTGGCCAGCGAGCACCCACTACAATGGCTCCAACGACGCTGCGAACAGACAGGGCAATCCCTGCCTCGTCTCACCGTCTCCAGCCGCCTGGAAAGTCCATTGTGTCTGGCCAGCAACGAAATATGCCTGCCACAGTGGTGTCTGGACACGCTGGGCGAAGAGGAACTAGCCGCCGTCCTGGCCCACGAGTTGGCGCATCTACAACGTCGCGACCCACAATGGCGCCTGCTGACTTTAATGCTTTGTCGACTGTTGCCACTGCAACCGTTGAATCTGATCGCCCATCGCCAACTCAACGATCTGGCTGAATTTGCATGCGATGGCGCTGCCGCCGAAACAGGCCGTGCTTCTGGCCTTGCCAACAGTCTGCTCAAGTGTGCGCAACGCTTCGTTTCGCGCCCGGCACTACAAATGGTACCGGCGATGGCCGGCCAGACCTCATCCACACGCCGTCGCGTTGAGCGACTAATCAATGGTACGACCGAGTCAGGACGGGTTGCATGGCGCCACAAGCTTTTGCTGATTACCATGGTGGTAGGCGTCGCCGTCGCGTCGCCAGGCCTTGCAATCAAGCAATCGAATGGTACTCAAGGCACGCTCACCGAGGTGGCCGTTGACGATGGCAAGGGCACGATTAAAGCCAGTATCAGTCACACCGATAACGATCGTAAGTTAAAGATCAAGCTCGAAGGTCGTGTCGTTTTCAACCACGAAGAGACCGATGTCGCCAGCATGGATGATGGCGACGTGCTGGATATTCGCGAACAAACCGCTCAATTCGACATTCGCCTGCGCTTGCGCAACAACGGCCAGGGGATTGAGCGCGAGTACTGGGATGACGGCGATAAACAGCCGTGGGGTCAACCGGCGAAAAGTCATCTGGCGCGATTGATACCGGAAATCTACCGTCGTGTTGGCATCGATGTTGCCGGCCGAACCGAACGCATCCTCGCTCGCGGTGGCGCCGAGGCCGTAATTGATGAGATCGAACTGATTGATTCCGACCACGTCGCAAGTTTGTATATCTCAGCGCTGGTTAAGCGTAAGCAACTAAGCCCCGCACAACTGGATCGATTGCTGGACGCCAGCAAAGACATCGGCTCCGACTACACCATGCGCGTCGCACTATCGAGCATCTTGACAAGCCAAGACCTCGATCAAACGTCGCTGGAGAAAGTGCTGGATGTCGCCACCAGAATCGGATCCGACTATGAGTCGCGAGTTCTGCTCGAACAGGCAATGGTCAGTGAGAGTTTTTCTCAAGACCATCTCGACGCCTATCTAAAGGTGGCAGCCAAAATCGGCTCGGATTATGAGCAACGCACTGCGTTGGTCGCGCTTATGCAGGCGGTAGAGCCAAGCTCAACACAACTGCGCAAGGTGATCGAGCTGTCCAATGCCATCGGTTCAGACTTTGAACAGCGCACTTTCCTCGACGCGGCCGCCGCTCCGGCCACTGCCAGCTCAGAGACAATTCGTGCCTACTTGAATGCAAGCCGTCATATTGGCAGCGACTTTGAACAAGCGCAGGCGCTGCGCAGCCTGTGGCAAGCCGGACCGCTGGATCAGGAGGCCACTGTAGAGTTACTGGCCGCGGTCGATGGCATCGGCAGTGACCATGAAGCGGCATCGTTGCTCATTGAGGTAGCCCAAACCATGCCAAGAACCGACAAAACCATTTCGGCCTATCAGAATGCAGCCTCCGCAATCGGATCAAACTATCAGCGACAACGAGCCGAGTCTGCTGCTCGGCTGGTACTGAAATAGCGTTGTCGCTGAAAGCTGATTGACTGGCCAAGCCGCGGAGCGAACGAAGGTAATTGACATTACGGGACGAAGAAGGCCGGTACAGAAAAATGGACACCATGGCCCCGCCCTAATCCTTCGCGAACTTCGCGACTTCGCCAGGTCAACGCTGACAGCGCTGTCGTTTCCACTGTTGCTCGTTGGCGCTTGCTGCGACCCAGCCGCAAAGCGGTCGCGGCCGCGTCTTTTTCACGTCGAGGTCACCCATTGACGCGCGTTCCGATATAGAATGCTGGACCCCAAGGATAGAACAGCGGAGTCTGCCCGGTGGCGCAGGATCAAATAGACACAAACTCGAACGACCCCAGGGCGCAACGAAAGTTGGACCGGGGTTTGCAGAAAAACCTGCGCTCAAAGATGACCTACGATGTCTATCTTGAGCTCGACAAGATCCTCACTGCGCAACACCCCAAGTCACAGCCTGCTCACCACGACGAAACGCTGTTCATCATCCAGCATCAGACGTCTGAGTTATGGATGAAATTGCTTATTCACGAGCTGGGTGCCGCCGTAAGAGCCATCCGCGCAGACAATCTCAACCCTTGCCAGAAGATTCTCGCCCGGGTCAAACAGGTGCAAAAACAGCTGTTTGAACAATGGTCTGTCCTTGAGACGCTGACACCGATCGAATATGCCGAGTTTCGTAGCGTTCTGGGCGAGGCCAGCGGATTTCAGTCATTGCAGTATCGAACGCTGGAGTTCATGCTCGGAAACAAGCACCGAGGCATGTTGAAGTTCTTCACGCACAATGCCGAACAGCATGAGCAACTGACCACGGTGCTTGAAGCGCCAAGTTTGTATGATGAGTTTCTTTGTTATCTGGCACGTGCAGGTCACGATGTCCCGGCCTGTCACACTGATCGCGATTGGTCACTGCCGCACCAGGCCGATCCTGAGCTGGTTCCCGTTTTCAAGCGCATCTACGAGAACCGAGCGGATTTTTGGCGTGAATACGCCATGTGCGAGCAATTGATCGATGTCGAAGAGTCATTCCAGTTATGGCGATTTCGGCACCTCAAGACCGTGCAACGAATTATTGGCAACCAAATCGGCACCGGCGGCTCAAGCGGGGTGAATTTCCTGCGCAAGGCTCTGGATCTGAAGTTCTTTCCGGAATTGATTGACGTGCGCACGTCGATCTCAGCCTGACCTGATGCCAGGCCGCTTCCGACTCGAGCATTTTCTGCCGTACCGCTTGTCGGTGCTGTCCAACGTGGTCTCCAGCAAGATCGCTCGACTCTATGACCAGCGCTTCAAGCTATCGACAACCGAGTGGCGGGTAATGGCTATTCTGGCCAGCCACCCAGGCATTTCGGCACGAACGGTGGCCGAATTATCAGCGATGGACAAGGTGGCCGTCAGTCGCGCCGTAGCGAAACTGATTCGAGCCGACCGCGTGGCCAAGCAGACCGCCACCGATGACCGGCGAAAATCAGTATTGAGCTTAACGCCCGAGGGCAAGCGCATTCACGCCATCGTGGTACCTGCAGCCCGGGCTTGCGAAACGGAACTGCTGACTTGCCTGACCAGCCGGGAGGCGGCGACACTGAACAAAATTTTGAACAAACTGGAGCGCAGAGCGCAGCAGTTTGACCCTTAACCGACACGGGGAGACGACAATGGCCGGTCAAGCCAACTCAGTAAAATCGATTCTGTACGCGCTGTGTGCCAATTTCTCAATCTTTGTTGCCAAATTGGTGGCGGCGGTGATAACAGGCTCAGGGGCCATGCTCGCCGAGGCGATTCACTCGCTGGCCGATACGGCCAACCAGGTCTTGTTGCTGCTTGGTTTGAAACGGTCGAAGTCGCCACCGGACAATGACCATCCATTAGGCTATGGCAAGACCATCTACTTCTGGTCGTTCATAGTGGCTGTCATGTTGTTTAGCATGGGTGGGCTGTTTTCGCTGTATGAAGCGATCCACAAGCTAGGCGATCCCCAGCCGCTGAAGTCACCCTGGATTGCGGTCGGTGTTCTGGTATTCGCCATAATTGCCGAGGGCGTGTCGATGCGCGCTTGTGTCATCGAGGTACGCAAGGTACTGGCCGGTCGCTCGTATTGGCGCTGGTTCAGGGAAAGCCGTCAGAGCGAGTTGGTTGTCATCTTTGGTGAAGACCTGGCCGCCCTCGCCGGTCTGGTGTTGGCACTGATCGCCGTCGTTCTGACCATGATTACCGGCAATCCGTTGTTTGACGCCTTGGGAACAGCGGTCATTGGCGTGCTGCTACTGATCATTGCCGTACTGATCGGCAACGAGGTCCGATCGCTCCTCATTGGTCAAAGTATTGACCCACCCATTGAGGCGGAGATTCGAAGCTATTTGCAGAACCGTGCAGAGATCGCAAAGCTGCATCGGTTGGTGACTTTGCAAATGGGCAGTCGAGCCATGGTCTCGGTAAAGGCTGAAATGAGTGATGCCAATTCGGCCAGAGAAATGGTCGACCGCATCAACCTGGTGGAACGCGATATGCGGCAAAAATTCCCAATCATCCAGTGGCTATTCTTCGAGCCCGACATTGACGATTGAGCAAGGCGGCGGGCACCTGTTTGTTACCGGGTGCCCGCGTTCAGGTACCACCGCGCTGGCGCGTCTACTAAACTTCCACCCGCAGATCGCCATCGGATTGGAGCGCTACAAGCGTTACGTGGCCTGGGGTCACCGCTGGAAAATTCGACCGCGGTTGTTTGAACCCAGTGCTTTTCTGCAGGTGCGCCACCAGCAGACCAACCTGCTGCCGCAATCTTCGCCGGTAGCCAACAACTGGTATGCACGACTGCAGACCAAACTGGATGCTGGTCAGGTGCAGTGGGTGGGTGACAAAGTCCCAAACTATTACACGATATGGCGACTTTTGGTTCGAAGGTTTCCGCATATTCGAGTGCTTTTTATTTTGCGCGACCCGGTGGATGTTGCGTCCAGTTGGCAGCGCCGAGCTCGCAACCCGAAAGACCGTTGGCCTAGCCACAATGATTTCAGCAAAACGGCCAGTGAATACAATGCCATGCTGCGAGCGATATTGGCCATGCAACAGCACGCGAGCGACAAACTGCTGGTCGTCGACTATGCACACGTATTCTCAGAACAGCGTACGCTTGCTGCGTTGCTGCAACAGATCAAGCTGGAACTGACACCGAACATGGCCAAAAAAGCACGAGACTTGAATCAGCACTACAGCAACGCACCGAACAAAACCAACAGTCAAAATGCTTTGACCACCGACCAACAGCACGCTGTCCGCCAAGCAGTTGATATTGCAGCATTAAACGCCATCAAGAGCCGAATGATCGACGGCGTCTTGCCAACAAACTCGACCCTTTAAGGCCCGGCTGCATGGTGGTTTCAATCCAGAGGCGAATCCAGCACCACCAGCAAACCCACCAGAATCAAGACATAGGGCATCACCGGCTCTAGTCTTTTCAGCAGAGCAAGCCGCCCTCCCGCTGTGTAGACCAATGCCGTCGCCAAGCCAGCTGCCACCATATAGCCGGCAACAATGAGCCATTCCAAAGACTCGCGACTCTCGACCAGTACCACTGACAATGCCAACATGGAATCGATACTTGAGCCGAGAAAAATGAGCGCGACATGCCAGGCCCGAGTCTGCGGCGCATTCTCTCCCGGCGACGAGCCTCCCCGTCTTTGCAGGAGTTGCCGTACGCCGATGATCACCGGCAACAAACCTAGCCAGCGAAAACTCTGTTCAGGAAGTGATTCACCAACCCATTGCGCCAGGATGACCAGGGCCACGACCAGCAGCACAGACATCGAAAAACCCAATACGACCGACCTTTGTCTGGAACTCGCTGCCAAACAACCGGTCAACAACAGGAGATTATCGATATTGGTGGCCAAAAAGGTTAAGCCACCCATCGCGATTGCAACAACAAGTGGCATCATAGTTCACCTGATAATTGCCAATGGCTCGCAAGCCAACTAAAGTTCCTGCCCTCGACACATGCCTGGAGGCTGATCACTGTGCTCAAACGACTACTCCTTCTCACCTCGATCGTTTCAATCCTGGCTGGCTGTTCAGACCAGTCATCAGCACCTCAACAGGATGAGGCGGCACAACCAGCTGCAGCAGATACCGTCGCGGCAAATCAAGCTGAACCTGCCGAACCTGCGCAGGATTTCAAGGTTCAGAGACGACTGGCTCGCTACGCCAAAGTCACTCTTGACGCTGACCTTAGCCATCTTAGTGAAAATCAGCGGCAGATGATCGGCTATTTGATTGACGCATCAACAATCATGGACAAGCTGTTCTGGCGCCAAAGCTTCGGCGACCCGACGATGTTGGGTGATGACATTACCGGAATGGAGCGAAAGCTGGCCCAAATCAATTATGGTCCCTGGGATCGACTGGATGGCGACACACCGTTCATCGCCGGCTTCGGCCCCAAGCCACCGGGCGCACAGTTTTACCTTGCGGACATGACCGATCGGCAATTCGAGCGTTTTCGCAACAACAGAAAAAACAGCCTTTACACCTACATCGTGCGTGACGAAAAAGGCAAGCTCAAGATCGTCCCCTACAACCGCGCGCACCGCAAGGAACTGTCAAGAGCGGCGGCACTGTTGAGAAAAGCCAGCGGACTGGCGGAGCACCAAGGCTTTGCCAATTACCTGATGTTGCGCGCAAAGGCATTGTTGACTGACCAATACCAGGCCAGCGATATGGCCTGGCTGGATGTCAAAGGCAATCCGATCGAGGTGGTGATTGGACCGATCGAGACTTACGAAGACCAACGCTATGGTGCCAAGGCCGGTTACGAGTCATATGTGCTGATCAAGGACATGGAGTGGAGTGACCGTCTCAGTCGCTACGCACAGTTTCTGCCCGAACTGCAAGCTGGCCTGCCGGTAGATGCGGCCTACAAGACCGAAGTGCCCGGCACTGATTCGGACTTGAATGCCTACGACGCGGTGTATTACGCCGGGCACTCCAATGCGGGTTCGAAAACCATTGCCATCAATTTACCTAATGACGAACAAGTGCAGTTGGCCAAGGGCACGCGACGCCTGCAATTGAAGAATGTGATGGCGGCCAAATTTGAGCAGATTCTGGTGCCGATTGCCGACGTCCTGATCGCCGAAGATCAACGCCAACACATCACGTTCCCGGCGTTTTTCGGCAATACCATGTTTCATGAAGTGGCACATGGCTTGGGCATCAAGAACACGATCAACGACCGCGGCACGGTTCGCGAAGCACTCAAGGAACTGGCCTCGCCCACTGAAGAGGGCAAAGCTGACATTCTCGGCTTGTACATGATTAGCGAACTGTTCAAACGTGGTGAGATGCCTGAGGGCGAGCTAATGGATCACTATGTCACTTTCCTCGCCGGCATTTTCCGCTCGGTGCGTTTCGGCGTTAGCAGTGCTCATGGTCGCGCCAATATGGTTCGCTACAACTACTTCGAGGAAGCCGGCGCTTTTTCTCGCGATGCGGTGACCGGGCATTACCGCGTCGAACGTGAAGCCATGGCAAGGGCCATCGAAGCACTGTCGCGCCTTCTGCTGACGCTGCAAGGCGATGGCGACTATCAAGGGACATTGGCGCTGATGAACGAAAAAGGTTCAATTCGTCCGCAATTGGGCAAAGACTTGCGCCGCCTGAACCGCATTCCAGTCGACCTGGTATTCCAGCAAGGGCGCAAGGTTCTGGGAATAGAGCGCATCAAGAAAGATTCAGCTGCCGCTGCAGGTCGTTAGTGCAAGCGGTACTGCTGGCAGCCGGGGTCGGTCAACGTTTAGGCATTGACCGGCCCAAATGCCTTCTTGAGATTGGTGGCAAGAGCCTGCTTAAGCGTCATTTCGAGGTCCTTGAATCCGTTGGCATCGACAAGCTGTTTGTGGTCACCGGACATCTGCGTCAGATGTTGGCACAGGCCATCAGCCAGGCTGCACCCAAGTTCACAGTCGAACAGATTTATAACCCGAACTATCGACAAGGCAGTGCTGTGAGCCTGGTGGCGGCTTTGCAACGAGCCGATCAAAGTCAGCCACTGCTGTTAATGGACGCCGACGTCTTGTATGAGCCAAGCCTGTTGACTGAACTGGCGCGCGCGGGCGGCAACGCCTTGTTAATCGACCCCGATTTTGAACCAGGTCCAGAACCGGTCAAGGTATGTATCAAGGACGGTCAAGTGGTCGAGTTCTCAAAGAGCGTCGATAGTGACCTCGATTACGATCAGATCGGCGAATCCGTTGGTTTCTTCCGCATCGCATCAGGCTCATTATCAACGCTTGCCGGCTGTTGCGACCAGGCAATCGTTGATCACGGGGTCGCTGTGCCCCATGAAACCGCGTTGCGTGATGGCATGCTCAGCGGTCAATTGTCAATGAATACTCTACAAACCAACGCTCGCCCGTGGCTGGAAATTGACTTCCCGCAAGACATTGAGCGAGCAATCAACCAGGTGTTGCCAGCAATCGACGACAGAGGCTGAATCGGTTACCCTAGACGGCTGCTACGTAAGCCAAAAAAATGGGGATCCGAAACGTGATAAAACGTGCGCTTTGTTCAGTCTTTTTGTTCACTGTAAGCCAGATGGCTATCGCCGGCGTTCCGGCTCCCACATTCACCAAGGTATTCAGCCCCGACACCATCGGCCCCGGAAGCGTCTCGCAGCTTCGGTTCGACATCGTCAACAACGATGCCACATTTCCGTTGAACGAAATGGCATTCACCGACATGTTGCCGGCTGGCGTCACTATCGCAGATCCGGCCAACGTGTTCACAACGTGTCTGAATGCCACAATCAGCGCTCCGGATGGTGGCGGCACGATTACCATGAGCGACGGCGAGCTTGGAGTCAGCCAATCCTGCTTTGTCACGGTTGATGTCACCAGCATTACCGCTGGGGTTCATATGAATGTATCGAGCGTCTTGAGCTCGGATCACCCGGATTCGGGAACCGCCACTGATGACCTAACCGTCGACACATCGCTCCCCGGTTTCTCCATGAGCTTTGCGCCATCGACCGTTCCCCTGGGCGATCGCAGCACCTTGACCTACCTCATCGACAACTCATCAAACGCCGCCAACGTAAGCAACCTCGATTTTACCGACACATTCCCCAGCGGCATCGTGATTGCCGAACCCGCGAATGCTTCAACCACCTGTGGAACACCGACCATACCAGCCACACTCACCGCCAGTGCCGGCACCAATATTGTGACCCTCGATTCCAATGGCATTGGCGCGTTCCCAGCCGTCGCTCTTGGTTCGACCTGCACAGTAACCGTTGACGTTGTCACCATCCTCGACACGCGCGGTGTAATTTCCAATCTTGAGCTGGACAACATCTCCGGCGAGTTGCTGGCCGATTTTGTTAGCGCCGGCAAGGCCAGCGCCACCTTGGGTGTGGATATCTACGCACCACACATCACCAAAGAATTCATTGACGACCCAGCGCCTCCCGGTGGCGTTGCCGGTCTGCAGTTCACCATCTACAACTTCAATCGCTTTGATGAAGCTCTGAATATCGCATTTGATGATGATCTTGATGCCACGCTGACGGGCCTCGCTCCGACAGGCATGCTGCCGACTGATCCGTGTGGCGTAGGGTCCAGCCTTTCGTTCATGGGCGGCGTACTCAGCATGACCGGCGGCACCCTGCCAGCCGAAGGGCAGTGCACCTTCACTGTAAACTTGCTGGTTCCAGCAGGCGCAACACCCGGCGCGTACACCAACACCACCGATGCCATTACGGCCGATATCGGCGGTGTGATGGAAACCGGCAACATGGCCAGCGACACACTGTACGCAGAACCAGCCCCAGTATTACAAAAGCTGTTTACTGACGATCCAGTAAGTGCCGGTGACCCAGTGACCCTGCAGTTTACCGTTACCAATACCAGCACCACGTCGATGGCGACTGACATTACCTTTCAGGATGAATTGACCGATGGGGGACCCGGTACTGGTTTCTTGCCATTCCCGGTAACTGTGACCTTGCCCCCAGTTCCGAATCCGCCATGCGGTGCCGGTTCATCAATGGCGTTGGTTTCGGCTGGTTTTGACCGCCAGGCACTCGAACTGACCGGCGGTAGCCTCGCTGCCGCCGGCATGCCGGGCGACTCCTGCACCTTCGAAGTGACTGTAACCATCCCGAATGGCTTTGCAGAGGGTACCTACCTGAACACCACCGGCCCAATTTCGGCCACAGTTGACGGTGGCACGCGCGTCGGCAACCCAGCCATGGATGACCTGGTCGTGGTCGCAGCTCCACAATTGAGCAAAGAATTCTTGAGCGTGGTTGCGCCCGGAAACAACGTCGACCTGCAGTTCGAGTTGAGCTACCCGGCCGCGGCGGCGGGCGACGCAACGGGCGTCACTTTTACTGACGACTTGACCGCTTTGACCCCAGCATTGGCTGGCTTGACCACGGCGGCACCAGTGATGATGACCGATGTTTGCTCCACCGGAGACAGTTTGACCAGTTCCGCTGGCGATACCTTGATCACTTATTCAGGCGGTACTTTTCAACCTGGCGACACCTGCATGTTCACCGTGTCGCTGACAGTTCCAGCCATGGCTGGCAGTAATACCTATACCAATACGACCAGCACCGTTTCCGCGACGGTATTGGGCGTTGCTGCCAGCAACCTGGCCGCTGAGGCAGATTTGGTGGTCAGCGCAGTGAGCTTCAGCAAGGAATTCCTGGACAATCCGTACCTTCCAGGTGCGGCCGGCACGCTGCGCTTTACCATCGACAATACGTTGTCAGCAGAAGACCTTAGCATCACTTTCTTTACCGACAATCTGACAGCGGCCTTGACCTCCCTTGCCGCAACTGGCGCACCTTCCTTTGACGATTGTGGCGGCACGATGAGCGGAACGACCTTCTTGATTTACACCGGTGGTTCGGTACTCGCGGGAGCAAGTTGCACCATTGATGTGCCAATCCTGGTTCCGGCCGGCGCTGCAGATGGCGCGTATACCAATATTACCAGCAGCCTGTCCGGCACTTTAGCCATGTCTGGTGGCATCACCGTACCGCCAGCGATTGCCGACATCGTCGTCGATAGCAACTTGCTGCAATTGACCAAGACATTCACTGATGACCCGGTGATTGGCGGCGATACTGCAACAATAGAGTTCGAACTGACCAACCTGGATCCCGCTCAACCAGCCACAAGCATCGCATTTAACGACGACCTGACTGCCATGCTCGCCGGCACAACTATTGTCGCTTTGCCCTCGGCAGGTATGGCTTGCAATGGATCAGGCACTCTTGCCGAGGTACCGGCCGGAACTCTGGACTTTTCCGGTGGCAGCCTGGCCGCCGGAGCCTCGTGCACATTCTCCGCAACAATAATGGTTCCAGGCGGGACTGCTGCTGGTGATTACCTGAACACCACCAGTGCGATCACTGGCATGATCGGCGGTTTGCCGGTCAATGGCGCAGCAGCGTCAGATACGCTCACCGTCAATCCGGACATTGGGTTTAGCAAGAGTTTCGCAGGCCCAGCCGCCGCGACCGGCATGACCACGTTGATGTTTACCATTGAGAACAACACCACAGGTGCGATCAATGGCATTTCATTCAACGACGACCTGGATGCCGTCATTACTGGCCTGACCGCTGCAAACTTTCCAGCGACGCCGTGCGGAGGTCTGTCCGCCGTCAGCGGTACTAGTTTGATTACCTTTACCGGGGGCGAGCTACCGGCAATGAGCATGTGCTCATTTTCTGTAGACATCATGGTTCCAGCCGGAGTTTCGGCCGGCACTTACGCCAATACCACTAGCGATCTATTCCTTGGTGGTGTGTCATCCAGTGCGCCAGCCACCGACGATCTTGAAATCGAACCCCCTCCGGCCTTTACCAAGACCTTTACTCCGGATCAAATCGGGCTCGGTCAGAACAGCACCTTGGCCTTTTCCATCGACAACTCCGCCAATACCTTGGCCTCGACCGCGCTGGCATTCACCGACACGCTTCCTGCCGGCATGGTTGTGGCAACACCTCCGTCCGTTTCTGGAAGCTGTGGCGGTACCGTTACCGCGGTCGCCGGAAGTGGTTCAATCAGTCTGTCAGGGGGCTCGCTGGCTGCTGGTGGAGCATGCACCATTATGGTTCAGGTCAATGGAACGGGATTGGGGGCTCTGGTCAATACGACTAGTGACTTGACCTCCTCAACAGGCAACAGCGGCCCTGCAAGCGACACCTTGACCGTCAACCCACAACCGGGCTTCAGCAAAGCCTTTTCGCCAAACCCGATTCTGGTCGGCGAAGTCACCACATTGACGTTCACCATCGATAACTCTGGCAGTGCGACAGCCGCCACCAGTTTGAGCTTCAACGATGACCTGCCGATGGGGGTTACGCTGGCCATGCCAGTCAATGACAACTCGACTTGCGGTGGATTCACGGTTGCGAGCACTGGCGGAAGTGGCGATAGCGTTGGACTCGGCGGCGGCAGTGTTGCTGCTGCTTCTACGTGCACAGTCACATTCGATGTCACCAGCAGCGTTCCCGGAATGCACGTCAATACCAGTGATGCATTGACTTCCAACCTGGGCAACAGCGGTACGGCGACCGACACCCTAACGGTCAATCCACCGCCGACCTTCAGCAAGGTCTTCGCGCCAGCCGCAATCGCGGTGGGTGATGTCAGTACCTTGACCTTCACCATCGACAACACTGCCAGCACCGTGGCGGCAACAGCGCTGGACTTCACGGACACGCTGCCCGCTGCCGTCATCGTGGCAACACCGTCCAACGCGACCACCGATTGTACTGGTGGAACCCTGACCGCCGCCGATGGCAGTGGTTCGGTCACCTACAGCGGGGGCACCGTTGCCGCAGGTGGCAGCTGCACCATTTCGGTCGACACCACATCGTCAACCGTAGGTAGCCACGTCAATACTACCGGTGACCTGACCTCATCATCAGGCAATAGCGGTACCGCCTCAGACACGCTGGTTGTTGATCCAGCACCGAGCTTCAGCAAGGCATTTAGTCCGACCGCTATTGCAGTGGATGGTGTCAGCACGCTGACATTCACCATCGACAACACCGCGGCGACCCAATTGGCCGCAACGTCGCTGGCATTTACCGACAACCTGCCTGCAGGAATGCTGGTCGCCACCCCTGGCAACGCAGTGAACAACTGTTCTGGCGGCACGCTAACAGCCGCCGACGGTAGCGGCACCATTATGTACTCCGGGGGCACAGTGGCGGCCACTCAGGCCTGCACAATTACGGTTGATGTCACCGCCACCTCAGCGGGACCATTCAACAACACAAGTGGTGACCTCACCTCGTCTTTGGGCAATAGTGGTCCGGCTTCAGCCATGCTGACCGCCGACGCGCCGCCACTGTTCAGCAAGACGTTTGCTCCAGACGCTGTGGCAATTGATGCAGTAAGCACCTTGACCTTCACCATTGACCTGTCAGCCAGCCTGGCGCTGGATGCCTCCTCACTAGACTTCACCGACACCTTGCCGGGAAGCGTGGTGGTGGCGGCGACACCGAATGCGATGACCGACTGCACCGGTGGCACGATTACTGCGGTCGCTGGCAGCGGCAGCATTAGCTACTCAGGTGGAACGGTAAGCCAAGGTACGGCATGCACCTTGAGTGTAGATGTCAGCAGCAGTGCGGCCGGCTCCTTCGACAACATGTCCGGTGACCTGACCTCCTCCCTGGGCAATAGCGGCAACGCAACCGACACGCTAACAGTCGATGCACCGCCAACATTTGCCAAGGCATTTGCGCCCACCTCGGTGGCCATCGATGAGGTGAGCACCTTGACGTTCACTATTGACCTGTCAGCCAGCCTGGCGCTGGATGCCTCTGCGCTGGACTTCACCGACACCTTGCCGGGAAGCGTGGTAGTGGCAGCAACACCGAATGCGATGACCGACTGTACCGGTGGCACAATAACTGCCGTCGCTGGCAGTGGCAGCATCAGTTACTCGGGTGGAACGGTAAGCCAAGGTACGGCATGCACCTTGAGTGTGGATGTCAGCAGCAGTGCCGCCGGCTCCTTCGACAACGTCTCTGGTGACCTCACCTCCTCGCTCGGCAACAGTGGCAACGCCACCGACACTTTGATCGTTGAAGGCCCGCCAGCATTCGCCAAAGCGTTCGCTCCAGCCGCAGTGGCTATCGATGAGGTCAGCACACTGACCTTCACCATCGACAATAGCGGCTCGGCAACGCTACCAGCTAACTCGCTGGACTTTACCGACAACCTGCCAGGGGTGGTCGTCGTCGCCACAACTCCGAATGCCTCGACGACCTGTACCGGCGGCACTTTGACGGCAGTCGCCGGAAGCGCATCGATTACCTACACCGGCGGTTCGGTTGCTGCGTCAAGCAGCTGCACAGTCAGCGTTGATGTCAGCAGCCCATCTACCGGATCATTCGACAACCTAAGTGGTGATCTGACGTCAACACTAGGCAATAGCGGCACGGCCGCTGACACATTGCTGGTCGAAGGGGCGCCAATATTCTCCAAGGCATTCTCACCGACGGCAATTCCGATCAGCGCTACGAGTACATTGACCTTGACGATCGACAATACCGGTGCCAGCGCACTGTCAGCAGACTCGCTGGACTTCACTGACAACCTGCCAGGGTCTGTGGTGGTTGCGGCGACGCCGAACGCCAGCACGACCTGTACCGGCGGCACTTTGACCGCAGTCGCTGGTAGCTCTGTGATTAGCTATAGCGGCGGCTCGGTTGCTGCGGCGAGCAGTTGTAGCGTCAGCGTGGATGTCAGCAGCCCATCCGCCGGTTCGTTTGACAACGTGACAGGGGATTTGACCTCAACCCTGGGCAACAGTGGAACTGCGACTGCCAACCTGGTCGTCGAGGCGGTGCCGATGTTCAGCAAGTTGTTCCAACCAGACACCATTTTCGTAGATGGCGTCTCTGTATTGGAATTTCAGATCGACAATACCGCGATCATGGCACTGAGTGCCGACAACCTCGATTTCACTGACAACCTGCCAGGTACAATCGTGGTAGGCAATCCGGCAAATATCGTCAATACGTGCACAGGCGGAACGCTGACAGCCGTTCCTGGCAGCACTGTGATCTCCTATACCGGGGGTTCAGTAGCGGCCATGTCAAGTTGCTCCATCGCAGTGGATGTCACCAGCGACACCAGCGGCGTTTTCGACAACATCAGCGGTGACTTGACGTCAAGCCTTGGTAACAGTGGCCCAGCGACCGACACCCTGACTGTCGTGGACAATGACCTGACGTTTGGCAAAACATTCCAGTCTGCCCCGGTAATACCGGGCGGCAGCGTCGATCTGGAGTACACGCTAACCAACACTTCCGATGCTTTGGATGCTACCGACCTTACGTTCGATGACGACTTTGACGCTGCCTTGTCCGGGTTGCAAATTGGTGCACTTCCGGCCGATGGCGACTGCGGCGTCGGCTCAGTATTCACCGGCACCAACAGCCTGAATATGACGGGCGGCACACTTGCTCCATCTTCATCATGCACCTTCACTGTGAGTTTGGTGGTTCCGGTCAATGCGCCCGCTGGCGATGTCATCAGCACAAGTGGAACACTCACCGGAGTGGCCGCTGGCCTACCGATAACCGACGGTGAAGCGATCGATACACTGATGGTCGAACACCTTGGCTTCAGCAAGACCTTCGAATCGATGGTAGAGCCAGGCGGCGATGTGGTTCTTGGGTTCATGATCTCGAATCCTGACCCAGTAAACACTGCCAGTGGCATCACCTTCAGTGATGATCTCAACGCCATGGCCAGCGGCCTCGTTCCGCGCAACTTGCCTCAGTCTGATGTTTGCGGTGTTGGTTCGACATTGACCGGCGATCGCCTGTTCATGTTGAATGACGGCATACTTGCTGGTGGCGAGGATTGTGAGTTTGGTGTCACGATCAGCGTATCGAACGTGACCAATCCAGGCGATTACCCGAACGTCACCAGCCCGCTCAATTCCATTGTCGGCGGTAACGCCGTGGCCGGTGGCGAAGCTGACACCGCCAATGACCTTCTAAGTGTTGTCGGTCAAATTGCCACCATCCCAACGCTGGGACGATGGATGATGATTCTGATGGTGCTGCTGATCAGTTCGCTGGCAGTGGTGCAAATCAGACGAGATTAAAAAACGGCATGCCGTAAAGGCCTCTGTCGTTTTCAAAACCGAACCAAACGCCGCACATGCGGCGTTTGGTTTTTGTGTTTCGCTACAAGTGAATGATTGAAGGCCTATGAATTCAGAACTATGGCGGCGCCGGGTGCCGCATATTGTCGGCACCTACGTTGCTGCAATGTGGCTATTGATCGAGATCGGCGACTGGCTGGTTGAGCGCTTCGGGCTACCTGCGGACCTGACCTCATTCACCTTCGTCGCGATGATGGTTTTCTTGCCTGGGGTAGCGGTCTGGGCCTGGGGTCACGGTGCTCCCGGCAAAGATCAGTGGACCACCTTCCAGCGCGTATTTTTACCGATCAACTTCGTTCTCGCGCTTGGGTTTGGCTATTCGGTCACTGGCCCTGCGCCCAACAACACCCCGGATGAAACTGCGCAAGCTGCCCAGGCGGCAGTGGCACCAGTCGTGCTTGTTGATGAAAGCGGGCAACAAGTCGAGTTTTCGGTACCAACACAGGGCAACCATCGACGCGTACTGGTCTACTTCTGGCCAACCTCCAGTGAACAAACGCCGGACTGGCTGGCATATGGCGTACCGTGGATGTTGTCGATGGAGCTGACTCGCCACCCGCAGATCAGTGCAGCAACGCCATTCGATTCAGATCGTGTGAGAGAGCGGTTATTAAGTGTTGGTTTTGACCGCGCCATCAATGAGCCGGCCAGCCTGCAACTGGAAATCGCCAATCAACGTGTGATGGATGCCTTTGTTGCCGGCTCAGTAACACGCGAAGGTGACAGCTATCGACTCAAGGCTGACGTCTATTCGGCACGCGACGGCCAGATTCAACACCGGTTCGAACAAACGGGTGATTCACTTTTTTCTCTGGTCGACAATTTGTCTGTGGAAATTCGAAATTCGCTGGGCATTGAGGTCATCGACCAACTGTCCATCGCCGACAGCTCACGCGAACACCTGTCACAATCCATAGAAGCAATCGAATTGGCAGTACGAGGCAAAATGGCCCAGGCGCTGGACAACGATTACGTCGTCGCAGCCGACCTGTTGAAGCAAGCCGCGGCCATAGACCCAACCTTTGCACTGGCGTCGGGCAATGCCGCTGTCGTGCAAAGGCTGAACGGACAAATGGCTGACGCCGTGGTCCTCATCGATGCGGCGTTAGAGCATGCCTACAAACTGGATTCGGAGACCCAGTTTCAGCTTCGATCAATGCGCTACTCGATGCGCAACGAAGTGAGCAAAGCGGTCAGGGTGATTCAGATGTGGACGCAGGTACACCCACAAAGCCCCGATGCCTTTTTGCAATTGGCGCGGATTCTGATCATCCTCGGCACCAATCCGGAAGAGGCTATTGCCGCATACGAGACTGTGTTGTCGTTGAGTCCTGAGGCCATAGATGTCTACCTGTCGATGTCTGATGTATACCGACAAATGGGCCGCTTCGACGATGCGGTCGCCAAGGTAAGGCTTTATCTCGACCAACGTGGCGGCGATGCCAGTGCATACAACCGCATTGGCAACATCTGGTTCCAGGCCGGCGAAATTGACAAAGCCCGAGGTGCCTACGAACAGGCATCACTACTGGCGGACGACCCTCGCGCTGCTGACCTGGCCTTGGCCCGACTGGAAATCAGTGAGGGCTCTTTTGCTGCGGCAGACCAACAAATCACGGCTTTGGTCAACTCCGCGAAAACCGCGCGCGAAGAAGTCGAAGCATTGATGATGCGTTTACGCCTGAGGATGGCCGAAGGCAGAATGCAGGATGCTGTCGAGGTGTTGAATGAGGCAGACCAACGTGCCACCGAATACATGATTCCAATCGAGCGTGTGTTTAGCTTTGGCCTGCAATTGGCCTCGGTTTACGCAGCTGCCGGCGACAATGAGCGCGCCATGCAAACGGTGGATGAGCTGGCCACGGATTTGCAGCCACCGCTGGACTCGTTCGTCGAATTTGGAAGGCTCTCGATCTACCAGATCATGGAAAACAGGGAGGGTTACGCGGAAAGCCTCGACAAGTTGAGAGCCGCCATGCAAGCCATGCCCAACCCGGTATTGGCCCCAGTTATGCATTCGGCAGAAGCCACCCTGGCCGCCTGGGATCAGGATTACGACAGCGCCATAGCTCTATTTGAGAGCGCACTTGATGCGATTCGTCGTTCTTTCCTGTCGCTTCAGGACCCCTTCCAGGAACGAGCCCTTCAGTTGCAGTATGCAACGACGTTGCGCGAAGCTGGTCAACTGGAGAAAGCCAGCGAGCAATTCGACATCCTTTTGCGCCAATTCCCGGGGTTTGCCAATGCACATGCAGAGAATGCCAAGTTGCTCAATGACCTGGGCAATCTGGAGCAAGCGACTGCGGCAATGGCCAAGGCGATGGACCTGTGGAAAAACGCCGATGAAGGCTATGTCGATTACGTCAAGACCAAGGAGTACGCCAGCCAATTAGCCGCGGCGGCCAATATCAGCGGACCGTGAATAGAGGTCGTCCACGATTAGCCACAGTGGCTAACGCGGACACTGGCGCGTCCATGTGTCGGGCAAGCGCGTCCTGCGCTCTAAATGCTACCGACTGTCACCGCCTGCCGTAGCGAGCGGCAAACAGAAATTACTGCGACTGCGCGTCATCTACGATGCCGCGTACATCAGCTAACAGGGCTTGCGCATCGTACACCACGCCGTCTTTGATGGTGTAGCGCACGCCTTTTGTACGCATCGGCTGGTTGTCATCAGACAACATAAAATGACCGGTACCATAGAGCACCTTGAAGTTGTGCAGCGGATTCTCGCGAACCACGACCAGGTCAGCCAGCTTACCCACCTCGAGGCTACCGATGCTGTCCGCCATCCCCAAGGCTTCGGCTCCAGACAGAGTGGCAGCACGAACCACTTCCAGTGGATTAAAGCCGGCTTCCTGCAACATTTCCAGCTCCCTGACGTAGCCGAATCCATACACCTTGTAGATAAAACCTGAGTCGCTTCCGGTCGTCACCCGGCCGCCGTGATTCTTGTAGTCGTTTACGAACTCCATCCAGCGCGCGAAATTATTGCGCCAGGCCACTTCATCCGCGGTCGTCCAGTCAAACCAGTACGAGCCATGGGCTGCCCGACTGGGCTGAAAAAACGCCCACAAGTTTGGGTGCGTGTACTGCTGGTGCCAGTCAGCCTGGCGCTCACGCATCAGGTCGCGACTGGCTTCATAGATGGTGAACGTGGGATCGAGCGTAAAATCGAGGCCAATCAACTCGTCTCGCACTGCATTCCAGTGATCACTGCCTGGTTCAGCGGCTTGCTGCCACAAGCGACCTGCCTGGCCAAATCGATGTTGTTCATTCAGGTAGTTGTAGTCAGCCGGGTAGTCTTGGATGACCCGGTCGGTGAACAAGGCCTCCGGCAAGCCATACCAATGCTCCATGGTGGTAAGACCCAAGCGGGCCGAATCCAACACGTTCATGCGTGTGACATCCAATTGAGCGTGGTGCATCGCTGTGCCTAGTCCCTTTCGCTTGGCTTCTTCCAGGGCGGCAGCCATCACCGTTGGCGACGCACCGAAAAACTTGATGCCATCAGCCCCCTTGCGCGCCATGCGGCGAACCCACTCGCGGGCCTGCTTTGCCGTTGCAATAGTACTTTCCTCGCCTTGGCCAAACGATGCATATGCGAGGATGCGCGGAGCAGCAATTTCGTTACGTGAGCTGCGCGCGCGCTCATCAATGCACCAGTTGATGCCGTTGCCGCAGGAAGGGTCTCGAATCGTAGTGATGCCATGCGCCAACCACAGTTTGTAGACATACTCGGCGCTCACCCCTTGCGCATCTCCACCGATATGGCCATGCATATCGACAAACCCGGGCAATACGTAGTGCCCTTCAACATCGAGCTCCACACCACCTGGCTCAAGTTTCGGCCGTTTGCTTTCGTTTATTGGCAAGTCTGGATAACCGACCGCTTGTATGGTGTCGATTTTGTTGCCTCGGATGACAATATCGACGGGGCCGATTGGTGGCGCTCCGGCCCCCGTAATCATGGTCGCCCCGCGCAGAATGAGCTGTTGATGCGGGCCCTCCCCACGTGTTCGTTCAGGTCCAGGCTCGATCGCCGCATGGCTGACACTGGTAAGAAGCAAGGTAAGTCCGATCAGGTGGCGCATTTTTTTCGGTTCCACATTGGCTGGCCAACACAGATACTGCAGCAGCTCCGGATGGACTGCAACAGGAACGCAACATCCCTGTAATACGGCTGGCAATTGCCGTTTGTACCGTAGCCCCAACCTGGCTAACTGGCACCATCGCCATGCTCAATGTAGAGACGGTCGTTAGAAACCGCTACCCGCAGTTGCTGGATCAACGCCCCCTGGTCGGCCGCTCGGTCGTGACCCTCCTTCGTCACTTGTTTAGGGAGTCAGAGTTTCGCCAATTTGAAGCCGACTACCCACACCTTTCCGGGCTCGACTTTGTTGAGCAGGTCCTCGAGTACTTTCGCTTTGACTACAAGGTAAGTCAACGTGAGCTTGAACGAATCCCGACCAGCGGCCGAGTAGTGATCATCGCCAATCACCCCATTGGCTCCCTGGACGGCCTGATGCTGCTGAAACTTCTCAGCAGCGTACGCCGTGATGTCAAAGTGGTGGCCAACGAACTGTTGATGAATATTCGCCCATTGCAACCTCTATTGTTGCCAGTAGACAACATCAATGGAGGCACTGCACGGGAGAACCTGGAGACGATTGACCGATTTTTGCACGATGATGGCGCATTGATCATCTTTCCGTCTGGTGAGGTGTCGCGCATTCGACCCACCGGGGTACGCGACACCAAATGGCATACGGGCTTTCTGCGAATTGCCAGTCGCGCTCAGGCCCCAGTGTTGCCAATGTTTGTTGGCGGCCGAAACTCATCGCTGTTCTACGGCGTGTCGATGCTGTGCAAACCTCTGTCCACCCTGTTGCTGGTACAGGAAATGTTCAAGCAGGCACAGAAGACGGTAACCGTACGCATCGGTGAACAAATCCCATATGCCAGCTACTGTGGAACCCAGCTTCCTCTTGTTACACGAGTGCAGTTGTTTCGCCGTCACTTGTATCGAATTGGGGCTGGCAAACGGCCGGTATTGGCGACACAGTCACCGGTCGCTCGTCCTGAACCCCGGTTGGTGCTGCGTCGTGCTGTCCAAAATTGCGAACGACTGGGCCAAACACCAGATCAAAAACAGATCCTGCTGTACGAAACCGCGGGCAGCTGTCCACTGATGCGTGAGATTGGTCGCTTGCGGGAAGTGGCCTTTCGCGCGGTCGGCGAGGGCACCGGTCGGCGCCTTGACATGGATGCCTACGACCAGCGTTACCAGCACATCGTGTTGTGGGACGAAAATGACCTGGAAGTGGTCGGCGCCTACCGCCTGGTTCATGCCGGTCAGACCGTAGCCAAGGACATTCGAAATCTTTACACCCACTCCTTGTTCCAATACGGCGATGCCATGCGGCCCTATCTGATGGATGGCTTGGAACTCGGGCGCAGCTTTGTGCAACCGCGTTACTGGGGCAAGCGCTCGCTCGACTATTTGTGGATGGGCATCGGTGCCTACCTGTCGCGCTACCCCGCTCGCTACTTGTTTGGGCCAGTCAGCATCAGCAGTCAAATGCCACCGCGCGCACGAGACTTGATGATCGAGTTCTACCGCTTGTACTTCGGCTTTGATCAGCCGCTGGCCAGGTCCAGAAACCCATATCAAAACACCGATGCGCTTGATCAACCCCCTGCATTCTCGGGTCAAGACTACAGCGCCGATTTCAAAACGCTAAAGGCCATGCTGGCCAACATGGGCAGCGCTGTCCCGACGTTATATAAGCAATACACCGAGCTGTGTGAGCCGGGTGGTGTCAAATTCCTCGACTTTGGCATCGACCCAGCATTCTCAAATTGCATCGACGGACTGGTCCTGGTCGACCTGGATCGACTAAAACCCAAGCGCCGCAAGCGCTATCTGTCGGCAGGAGAAAGCCTGTGAAACAGTCACTTAAGTCCTACCGGTCAGTTTGGATCTCCGATGTACACCTGGGCACTAGGGAAGCTCTGATCAATTCGAATGCGGCTCTGCTTGACCTAAAGCGTGCAGCTGCTAGGCGCATTCCGCAGGCAATGGCCGTAGTCCTTGGCAAGGAATGGAACAACGCAGATGGCGCTTCAGGCCAAGCCCTACGGGGCCTGCAGGGCAGCCCGCACTCTTCGTTATGCCTCCTCACCAGGCAGTGAGCATGCTTTCGGAACCAAGCCTTGATTGCGAACTGCCCTGCAGGCCAGAGTCATATTCGAATTGATCAGAGCTTCCCTAGCGATTGCCGTGCTGATCTTCTACTTGAGTTTTTGCACAGCTTTTGTTGCGAGCGCCTTTATCTGGTCGGGGACATTGTCGACTTGTGGGCGATGAAACGAAGCGTATCGTGGCCGCAAACGCATACCAACGTGGTCCGCTCTATCCTCGGCAAAGCCAAGCATGGGACCCGTGTGGTCTATATCCCGGGAAACCACGATGCCTTCCTGCGCGAGTACTGTGGTCAGCAATTTGGCAATGTTAGCTTGCGCCGCAAGGTGGTACACAAGACTGTCGATGGCAAACGAATACTGGTTATTCATGGCGATGCCTTCGACGGCGCAGTCCGTTGCAATCAGGCGTTGGAGCGAATTGGCGATGCTCTGTACAGCTTCATCCTGCGTTTGAACGGTTGGCTGCATCGGGCCCGCAAACACTACGGTCATCACTACTGGTCGTTGGCCGGCTTTATAAAGACTCGTATCGGCAATGCGCGCCGATACATTGAACGATATGAAGAAGCCGCTGCGTCAGCGGCCGCAAACAGCGGTATGGACGGAATAATCTGTGGCCATATCCACCATCCCAACGACCGAACCATCGCCGGGGTTCAATACATCAATGACGGCGACTGGGTAGAAAGCTGTACAGCCCTGGTTGAGCATCATGATGGTCGATTACAGTTGATCCGGTGGCCGTTCACCACTGAGCTACCGACGTACATCGCTGCGTCCAAGATGGCGGCTTGACCAAACCCAACAGGTCGGGCAACAAGGTTCTGGCTTATCTTGGCGGATGCGCACTGCTTCTGCTCGGCCTGGTCGTTCTGCCATTGCCCCTGCCCTTCGGGTTGTTGCTGATGGCGTTGGGGCTGCGCTGGTTAGGGAAGCTCTGATCAATGCGAGTAGGGCTCTGGCCTACAGAGCAGTTCGCAATCAAGGCTTGGCTCCGAAAGCATGCTCACTGCCTGGTGAGGAGGCATAACGAAGAGTGCGGGCTGCTCTGCAGGCCCCGTAGGGCGTGGCCTGAAGCGCACATCTGCGTTGTTCCATTCCTTGCCAAGGACT
>BQJN01000081.1 GCA_021604725.1 Lysobacteraceae bacterium
CCGCCGAGTGCCTTGGGGCACTCGGCACTGTGGGCGGCTCACCCTTTCAGGTAGGCTCTTAATTTACGTGAGGCAGCCAGGTGCTCGGCCTTGAGATGGGCCACCATGTCGGCCATCGAGCCGGTCAGATGACCGGTTCGAGCACCGTGCTCCAACGCCTTGGCCAGTTCAGACAAGCGAGTGGCACCGAGGTTTGCGCTGGTGGATTTGAGCGAATGCGCAGGTGCAACCAGGGCTCGCAGATCATTGTTGGCAGCCGCTTCCTCAAGTGAAGCTACGGCTCTTGGTGAGTCTTCGAGATAGACTTCGAGCAACTCCAGGAACTCATCGCCCATGATATCGACCAGATCTTTGAGGATAGTGTCATCGACCACGCCTTCGCCATCGGGCACCTGTGGCAGCGACGCCGGCACACTCGGTTTGCTCGGCGCTGGTTTGCGCTTGGCAGGAGCAGCGCCGCCCTGCGCATCGAGCCATTTCTTGATGGTTTCCTCGAGCACATGCCGATTTAGCGGCTTGGACATGTAGTCGTCCATGCCGGCATCGAGGCATTTCTCCTTGTCGCCGACCATGGCGTTTGCGGTCATGGCGATGATGGGAATTCGCTTGCCGCCCGATTTGGCTTCCTTATTGCGGATCGTGCGTGTGGCTGTATAGCCGTCCATGATCGGCATCTGGCAATCCATTAAAATCAGGTCGTAATCAAATTTCTCCAGCTTCTCAACCGCTTCCTGACCGTTGTGTGCTTCGTCAAGATCCAGGCCCACCAGTTTCACCAGCTTGCGTGCGACGTGCAGGTTGACCGGGTTGTCTTCCACCAATAGAGCGTAGCCTTCCGCTTTGCCGGGTTTGACCGCGCTGCGCTTGGCTGCCTTCTCGGCACCCATGCTGGCGGCTTGCTCGACCAAGGACTTCGGTGCTTCCTGCTCGCGAAGCTCGCCAGGCGGTCGAACGCCCATCGCCTTGCTAACGATGCGGTGCAGGTCGCCCTGGGCAATGTTTGCCGGGACCTTGGGAATGCCGCCTTCGCCATCTCCTTCTGAATCGTCAATGACGATCATCGACAACTGTTCCTTCAGGGTTGGATTGGCGTTGATCGCCGATGTTAATTGGCTGGCGCCAACACTGGCATCGCGGCCATCAATAAGCAGCAGCTCATAACGCCATGATGCGCCGCGGCTATTGGCGGCGCGGATCTCGGCTTGCGCCTTTTTGCCGTCCTGAGCAAACTCATTGGGCATGCCCCAACCATCGAGGAATACTTTCAAGCGGCGCTTCAGTTCGTCGTTCTTGCTGACGACCAGGGCCCGCACGCCGGTCAGCTCAGTGCGTGCCGACATGTCGCCTACAGCTTTGAGCAATGGCACGCTGAACCAGAAAATGGAGCCTTTACCCAGCTCCGACTTGACGCCGATCTGGCCACCCATTAGGTCGACAAGGCGTTTGCAGATAACAAGGCCCAGACCCGTTCCACCATGTAAACGCGTAGTCGAGGCATCGGCTTGTGCGAACGGCTGGAACAGCTTCTTCGACTGGCTTGCGCTCATGCCGATACCGGTATCGCGAACGGCAAACAAGATTTCGTGGTGGGTCCGTGTTGAGCCCCTTTGCGAAATGGTGATCAACACCTGCCCTTTGCGCGTGAACTTGATCGCATTGGAAACCAGGTTGGTCAACACCTGGCGCAAGCGTACTGGATCGCCGCGCAGTGCCAGCCGCACGTTGGCGTCGATCTTGTCCTTAAGCTCGATGTTCTTGACCTCGGCGTTCTTCGCCATCAAGCGAACGACCGAATCGATCAGCTTGCGAAGGTTGATGCCAACGGTCTCCAGCTCCAGCTTGCCGGCCTCGATTTTTGAGTAATCGAGAATGTCATCGATAATGCTGAGCAGGTGCTTCGATGACGAGAACGCGGTGTTCAGGTAGTCCTTCTGATCGGCGCTTAGATCGGTTTCCCGAAGGATATCGAGAATCGGCAAGATGCCGTTCAGTGGTGTGCGAATCTCGTGACTCATGGTGGCCAGGAATTCGCCCTTGGCCATGCTGGCCGCTTCCGCTTGCAGCCGCGCATCGTTGAGCTGTTGCTCGATCTCCCGCCGCTGGTTGATTTCTTCACTAAGGTCGGTGTTGAGCTTTTCGGCATGTCGTTTCGACTCGCCCATTGAGCGCAACAATTCGGCGTTTTCGTAGCTCAATCGCAGGTATTGACGAATCGCAGCCTGCAAGCGGCCGGAGATTCCGGTCATCGCCAGCGCAGTGACGAAAAAGATGGTGGCCAGTACATAGTCGAGGCCTTGGCCGCGGGTCAGTAACAAAAACATGACGACCGACAGTGACGGCGCAAGAAAGCCGATCAACAAGCGCGGAAAACCTGCCAATACCGGGAACACTGAGGCATTGACCGCGCCAATCAGTACGATAATGACGTAGCTCTGCAGGCCATCGGTCAGGTTGAAGAACAACAAGCCGCCCAGGCCCCAGCTGATGCCGGCAATTGTTGTCAATACGCCCGAGATCAACGCCCAGTTTTTGGGAATCTGTGTCGCTGTTGTTGATGGGGCAAAAACGCGCAAGGAGAAAAAGCGCGCCACCTCAAGGATGGTCGTGAAGGCCAGCCAGGCGAGGATCAGACCGTGGCTGCCAAATGTCCAATAGTGTGCAGCCGCCAGCAAGCCGAAACAGATCGACGCCAGGCCGCCTGGAAGCGCACTGACATACAGCAAACGTAGCCGTTCAACATCGACCTGTGCCGAGTCTTGTCCTTGATCGGTATGAGTGTTCAAAACGCGGACTCCAAGAAATCGAAGCGCAAATGTTGGTCGGGCTGCTGCACAAAATCTCCCTGAATGAAATCGACGCCTGAGGTCCACAACTGGGCAGCACTTTTGGCATCTTCGATGGAGGAAACAATAACTCTGCGCTCCAGTTCATGGCATCGTTTGACCAGACCACCAAGCCGTTCGCGCAATTCACCGGCCGGGATCGCACCACTGGCGATATCCACTTTCAAATAACTGACCGGCAGTCGCTCAATCACCTGCATCGCCTCGTCGCTACCATCGGAGCTGGACAGGCAGACATGCACGCCCATGTCATTGAGTTTGGCAAAGAACTCACCGCTACTGCGAAGCTTTTCGGATACCGCTGCCAACGGAATCTCGAGAGCAAGCGAATGAGGGGGTGCTACCTTGGTGAACGCCTCAATAGTCGAAAGCAGCGCGTCATCGCCCAGATTGGTACCCGATTGGGTGACGAAAAAACGCACGGCACGACCGTCGCCTACCCGATCCACGTAATTGCTTGTGGCTTGTTCGAGGATCCATTGGTCGAGCCGCAAGCCAAGGTCCCCGGCGATCGCCTTTTGCCACAACTGCGGCGCGTCGATGCGCCCCAGCGTTTCGGTGACCATAGAAATTACCGTCTGATACTGCTCATCGGTTTCGCCGCGCAATGAGACTATGGGTTGAAATAACAAAGCCAGCTCATCGCCGCCGTGAACAATCGCTCGCTTAAGTCCCTCAATGACCTCATCAACGCCTTCTACCGCCTCAATGGTTTCCTCAACCGGACGATAGAAACGAACTCGTTCACTGGTACTGGAATAAGCCAGGCGACAGGCCCGTTCGGCTCGCGACAACAGCTCCAGGCCGCTGGCCGGTTTTTCTACCAGCTCGGTAATGCCGATGCTGGTGGTCAATACGGTTTCGGTATCCTCAACATCGAAAATGGTGTCTCGGGTGACCTGGTAGAACATGCGAGCAATGACATCGAGCTGTTCATGCTCGCGATCAGTCAAGATCACCACATAGGCTGTATCGCTATACCGACAAATGGCATCGGCGCCCTCGATACGGCTGGCCATCATGCCGCCCAATTGTGTCAATAGCTGCTCATAGCCACTGAGACCGAGCTTTTCCCGCAGACGAAACGGTTGATCGATTTCGATAAACAAGACACCACCGCCAACGGCGTCGCCAGTGGCCGCCAATGCGTTGAGGCGCTCAATCATGGCCTCACGTGGCAACATACCGTTCTCATCAACCACCGCAGCAGGCCGGCGCTTGGCCAGGGCCCTTGAGCGTCGAACGCGATTGGTGACAGCTGATATCAGGTGCTTCGGTCGGATCGGTTTGGATAGAAAGTCGTCACCGCCGGCGCTGATGGCTTCGAAATGTTTCTCTTCGTCCTGCTCGCCCGATAGAAATACGATTGGCGTGGAGATGAAATCATCCTGCTCGCGAATCACGGTGGTCAGCTCCATGCCATCGCATTCAGGCATGTACAGATCCATCAAAATCATGTCTGGTTGGAAGTCCTTCAGCGCCTCAATTACTTGCATCGAATCTTCAACCGTCCGTGCCTCCATGCCAGCCTTGCGCAAAATGCTGCCGGCGAACATTGCCTGAGAACGGTCGTCCTCAACAATCAAAACGCGATACGGATCATCGGTCGCTGTTTCCAGCAGTTCGGACAAACGTTCGTTGACATCTGATGGGGCGACATTGCTATCCATCACCACGTCGGCACCTGCGCGCATCGCCGCCAACCGCCGCTCCAGCGACAAATTGTCGGCCAGCACCACCAACGGTAGCCGCTTGTTTTGTCGTTTGCGGGTGCGCTTGACCTGCTCGCCGAACCGTTCAACGGTTTCGGCGAAGGAGGCAGATATCACCATGGCATCGGGTGCTACAGCGGCGAGCAGTTCACTGAGCATGGTCGGGTCGTCTATGCGCTCGACATCAAAGTGTTGCGCCAGGCCCCGCTCCAGCGGCACCTCCTCCAATGTCGCCAACAAATAGATCTCAGGTCGCGCCGGGCTTGCTTCGGCGAATCCGCGAGTTTCGGTGGGCGTAGCGGCTTCAGCTGACGGTTCAGGGGCGGCTACTGAAGCATCGGTAACCTCAGCCATCGAGACGCTGTCTGCGGGCGCCTCGATTTCGGCTGCTGCGGCTACCGCGCCGTTGCCGGTGTCATGGACTGCCGGGCTTGCGGTCGAATTGTCAGGCTCAGTGCCGCCTTGTGCATCGGGTAGCGGTGGTAGAAAACCAACGGGCGGTGCGATAGATGTTGGTATGGGTGCCAACTTGACGCTAGCCGTCGCCTGTTGACCAAAGGTCGATTTATTCGCTTTCCTGGCCGCTTGTGACGTGGCTTGAGGTCTGGACTGTTTGGCCGCCGGTGATTTGGGCGCAGCTGGTTTTGGGCTCGGTGGTGGCGGTGCAGTCGACGCTATGATCGGCGGCGACAGGCTGGCGCTGGCTTGATCCGAAAACCGGCTCAAAGCATTGACCAGCCTCTCAATTTCCTGCAACTGCGCCGGGCTGGGGATGATCGCGCTTTCGATGAAGGAGCTTAGGTAGACCTCCAATGAAAACAGCAAGTCGCTGGCATCAATGGCCCCATGATCGGCGGACTCCGCCACCAGTTCTTGAACCTGCTGGTAGACAATACTGACCGTATTGAGGTCCCAGCCCTTGGTGCACAGCCGCAAGCAGCGCTTCTGCACAGCGCTAATCTCGGCTCTAAGTTTGCTTGCAAACGCCTGGTCCAATTCGCACCTGATATTGTTCTTCGTGAACGTGCGCACTCTCTTTCGGAGTGCCGTCAACGTTCGAAAATGGATTCCTGCTTATCACGACTATAGCAAGAACGATTTAGCCTGGGTATCTCAATTGAGCCGCAGCCCTGCCCGGATTCGGCGCACCATATCGCAGATAGCGAAGAAAAAGAGGGAAATGGTGCCGGTTTTTTTAAGGTATTGAATTTGAAGGAGTTGAATCGGTCCGTTCTTGGGTCTTATCCCATTTCGCCCCATCCGAAATGGAAATCGACCACGGCGAGACCGAGGTTACCACTATGCGCTCGACCTTCTGGACTTCGCTCCGCTTCGCCAACCAGGTCGGCGGGGCGGCCATTCCCTCTGGCCTCCTGGGCGACCAGGACTTGGCCTTCATTGTTCACGGTGATGACCGCCCAATGCGCCGCTTTGGTGCACCCGGCACGAACGACGAGGACTAATGTGCCTCATCCCAGTTGTTGCCGATGCCGTCTTCAACCAGCAGCGGGACACTAAGATCGGCTGCTGCCTGCATCTGGTCTACAACCTGCCTGCGAACCATCTCCAGGTGCTCCTGTTTGACTTCGAATACCAGTTCGTCATGCACCTGCATAGTCATTCGCGCAACGTCAGCCGGCTGCTCACTCAACCATCGATCGATGGCTATCATCGCTCGCTTGATAATATCGGCGGCAGTACCTTGCATGGGCGCGTTGATGGCGGCTCTTTCAGCGGCCTGACGACGCGGCATTTGTCGGGCGTTGATTTCCCTCAGGTGCAAGCGGCGACCGAATACGGTTTCGACGTAGCCCTTGCGACGCGCCTGCTCGCGTGTCGCTCGCATATAACGACGAACGCCCGGGTAACGCTCGAAATAGCGATCGATGTATTCCTGTGCCTCATTGCGGCCAACGTTGAGCTGCCGCCCCAGCCCCCAGGCCGACATGCCATAGATCAAACCAAAGTTGATCGCCTTGGCGGCGCGGCGGTGCTCGGCACTGACATCGTCAGGTTCGCCGCCAAACACCTCTGCCGCGGTCACCGCGTGAATATCCTTGCCGGCGGCGAAGGCACTCAATAGACCTTCGTCGGCGGACAGGTGAGCCATGATCCGCAGCTCAATTTGCGAGTAGTCAGCGGCCAGAATCTTGTAACCCTCCGGTGCGATAAAGGCCTGGCGAATCTGCCGCCCTTCGGCGGTTCGGATCGGAATGTTCTGCAAATTCGGATCGGTTGAGGACAATCGCCCGGTCGCTGCGATTGCCTGTTGATAAGAAGTATGAACGCGGCCAGTTTTCGGATTGATCTCGCCGGGCAACTTGTCGGTGTACGTCGACTTCAGCTTGGCCAACGCCCTGTGCTCCAGCACCAACTTGGGCAGCGGGTAATCATTCGCCAGCTGCTGTAATACATCCTCGGCAGTCGACGGCGCACCTTTCGGCGTCTTTCGAATCACCGGCAAGCCCAGCTCTTCGAACAGTATTTTTTGCAGCTGTCCGGGTGAGCCCAGGTTGAAAGCTTGACCAGCCGCCTCGTGCGCCGCCGATTCCAGCTCGGCCAGGCGCGATACCAGGCTCTTGCTATGCTCCCTGAGCCGATCCACGTCCAGCAACACGCCATTTTGTTCGACCCGCGCCAATACCGGAACCAACGGCATTTCGATGTCATCGAACACCGAGCGCAGCGGTTCGTCATGATCAATGCGTGGCCACAGCTTGTTATGTAGCTTCAAGGTGATGTCGGCATCTTCAGCTGCATAGGACGAGGCGATCTGTAGATCGACCTGATCGAACGACAACTGCTTGGCGCCCTTGCCGGCGATATCCGAATAGGCGGTCGTTTTCAGTCCAAGGTAGGCGGCTGCCAGGTTGTCGAGGTCATGGCGAAAGGCGGTTGAGTTGTAGACGAATGACTCCAGCATGGTGTCGAAGCGGACGCCAGCGAGCGAGATGCCGTAGTGGGCAAGCACCGTGGTGTCATATTTAAGGTTCTGACCAACTTTCGGTAGATCAGGGTCCTCGAGGAGCGGCTTGAGTGCATCGAGAACCGAATCACGATCCATTTGCGCCTGATGCCCCGGCCCGGTGTGCCCGACCGGAATGTAGCAAGCGACACCAGGTTCGGTAGCAAAGCACAGGCCGACCAATTCCGCCCGCATCGGGTCGACCGATGTGGTTTCGGTGTCGACAGCCAGCAACTCGGCTGATTTCAATCGTTCAAGCCATTCGGTCAGCGTATTCTCATCGGTAATGGTGACGTATTCAGAGTCGTCAGCTTTCTCCTCGGCCGGCGCTTCTACATCAACTTCGCGCAGCCAGGTCGAAAACTGCCAGCGTGCCAACAGGTCGCGCAGTTTCTCACCCTCGGCGGATTTGAGCTTCAGGTCAGTAGGACCAACATCCAGCTCAACATCGGTCTTGATCTCGACCAGGTCACGCGACAGCGGCAGCTCTGGCAGCGCATTGCGCAGGTTCTCGCCTATTTTTCCGCCTACCTCATCGGCCCGCTCGATCAGTGACTGCAAGGAACCGAATTTGTGTAGCCACTTGGTGGCGGTCTTCGGTCCGACCTTGGGCACGCCCGGCACGTTGTCCACTTTGTCTCCGATCAGGGCCAGGTAGTCGCCAATCAGTTCCGGCTTGACGCCGAACTTTTCCTCGACCGCGGCGGCATCCATCACGGTGTCATTCATGGTGTTGATAAGCTGAATATGGTCGCCGACCAATTGCGCAAAGTCTTTGTCGCCGGTGGATATGACCACATTCATGCCAGCTTGCTCGGCCTGACGCGCCAGTGTGCCGATGACATCGTCGGCTTCGACGTCGCTGACTCGCAGTAGTGGAAAGCCCAGCACCTCAGTGATCTCGAGCAAGGGTTCGATCTGCGAGCGCAACTCGTCAGGCATCGGCGGACGGTTGGCCTTGTACTGCTCATACATGCGGTGGCGAAAGGTTTTGCCTGGTGCATCAAACACCACTGCGGCGTACTTTGGCTTGTTCTCATTGATCAAGCGACGCAGCATGTTGGCCACCCCATACATGGCCCCGGTGGGTTCGCCTTTGCTGGTGGTCAACGGGGGCAAAGCGTGGAATGCTCGAAACAGGTAGCCGGAGCCGTCAACGAGGTACAGGGTTTCGCGAGTGTCGTCGCTCATAAACGCTCCAGTGAGGCATGTGAGAGCACCAGCCATTTGGCGCCATGATCTTCAAAATGAACCTGAATACGGGTCGATGGCCCCATGCCTTCGCAGTCGAGTACCACGCCTACACCAAAGCGGTGGTGCGATACGGCATCGCCCAATCCGAGGTCACCGATGTCGGGGGCGGGCTGCTGATAGCCCAACCCTGGGCGACTGACGGCGATGCGAGGGCGAATTTCCTCCACCACGTCCATAGGCAGCTCACTTAAGAAGCGAGAGGCCTGACGGCGGTGGTCTCGGCCATGCATACGGCGCGTTTCGGCAAAGCTCAAATAAAGATGCTGCCGCGCACGGGTGATGCCGACGTAGCACAGGCGTCGCTCTTCCTGCAGCCGATCGCTGCTTTCCAATGACCGCTCATGTGGAAACACGCCGTCCTCCAGACCGGCCAGGAACACCAAAGGAAACTCAAGGCCCTTGGCGCTGTGCAGCGTCATCATTTGTACGCAATCTTCCCATTGGGCGGCCTGACCTTCACCTGCTTCAAGCGCTGCATGGGCTAAAAATGCGCTGAGCTCCGGTAGCTCAGCCTGGTCTTCGCCTGGCTTGAAGTAACGCCCGGCATTGATCAATTCCGCCATGTTTTCACGACGCGTTTGCGCCTTCTCAGCCGGCTCTTTCTCGTAGTGTTCAATCAAACCGGAGGCTTCGATAGCGAACTGCAGTTGATCGCCCAGGTCCTTGTCGACCAGATCGTGCTCCAGAGCATCGATCAAACTCAAAAAGCCCGCCAGGGCATTGCGTGCACGACCGTTCATGGTTTGACTGGTAATCAGTTTCTGCGCTGCCTGCCACAAGGAGCTGTTGTCGGCATTGGCCTGATGCCGGACCATGCCAACGGTGCGCTCGCCGATGCCGCGAGTTGGTGTGTTCACCACCCGTTCGAAAGCGGCATCGTCGTCACGATTTACGGTCAGCCGCAGATAGCCCAGCGAATCCTTGACCTCAGCTCGTTCATAGAATCGAAGCCCTCCATAAACCCGATACGGAATATCGCGACGCAACAGAGCTTCCTCAAAAACTCGGGATTGCGCGTGCGAGCGGTACAGGATAGCGCTATCGTCAGCCCGCTGCCCTTCGTCCAGCCATTCCTGAATCCGAGCGATGACAAACTCTGCTTCGTCGTGCTCGTTGTATGCGGCATAAATCTTGACCTTGTCGCCGCCAGTTTCCTCGGTCCACAGGTTCTTGCCCAGCCGATCGGGGTTGTTGGCGATCAGCGCGTTGGCGGCGGTCAGGATGTTGCTGGTCGAGCGGTAGTTCTGCTCCAGCCGGACCAGGTGGGTGTTGGCAAAATCCTGCTGAAATTTCTGCACGTGCTCGACCCGCGCGCCGCGCCAGCCGTAGATCGATTGATCATCATCACCAACCACAAACACACTGGCACTGTCACCGGCCAACACGCGAAGCCAGGCATACTGAATGGTATTGGTGTCCTGAAACTCGTCGACTAGAAGATGACGAAAACGTTCCTGGTAGTGCGCCAGCAAGGCCGGTTGTTCTAGCCAAAGTTCATGCGAGCGCAGCAACAGCTCGGCAAAGTCTGCCAGGCCTGATCGACGGCACTGCCGCTCATACTCGGCATAAACAGCGAGCGTTTGCTGGTCGCGTCGGTTGTCGCCGGGGTCAACATCTTCAGCTCGTCGCCCGTTCTCCTTGTGATGGTTGATTGCCCATTGCATCTGGCGCGGCGGGAACATGCCCTCGTCCACGCTTTGATCGCGCAAGATACGACGAATCAGTCGCAGCTGATCGTCAGAGTCAATAATCTGAAAGTTCTCCGGCAGACCGGCTTCGCGAAAGTGCAACCTCAGAAGACGATGCGCGATGCCGTGGAAGGTGCCGACCCACAGGCCGCGGCTAGGCACGTCCAGCAATTGTTCACAGCGTGCGCGCATCTCGCCCGCCGCCTTGTTGGTGAAGGTTACGGCCAACACCGCAAACGGCGACACGCGATCGACTTCCAGCAACCAGGCAATGCGGTGTACCAGCACACGTGTTTTGCCGCTGCCAGCCCCGGCCAGAACGAGGTAGTGCCCGTGTTCACCGCATACCGCCTGACGCTGTTCGGCGTTCAGCGCATCGAGCAAATGAGAAACATCCATCGGCTTGATTGTACGAGTTCTACTATCCGTCGCACAGCCCGAATACAGATTGCTTGTGTTGTCGCTTGGCTCCAATGCTTAGAATGGCGGCTTGATACGCACCTCGAGGGTATTGATGCACGATGTCGACATCCAAAAAACGTTAGAGCAGCTTTTGACCAAGGCCAGGGACTCCTGGTCGTTGGGTGATGGCTTTGCGGTCGTTGTCGATACCAGGTTACGGGGCAAAGCCGCGGGCAAGGCGCAGCGGGTACGGCGCGGGCATTATCGAATCTCACTCAATCCCGAGTTGCTGGCGAAGCACCCCTCGCAGGTGACTGATGTGCTTTGCCATGAAATGGCGCACTGCATTGTATTTCACCTGTGGCCCGCAGAACCGCCGCATGGCAAGACTTGGAAAACAGTGTGTCAGCATCTGGGCGGTAGCGCGGCCACCACCCACCAGTTGGCACTAAGGCCGGCGCGTCGAAGCCGGCGCTTTCGTTACCTGACAGACTGTGGCATCGAATGTTGGCTGGGGCCGATCCAGCATCGTCGTGCCATGGCCGGCGGGACGTACAAACACCGTCGAAGCGGCAAGCCGCTGTTTTACAGCGGGGATTGTCGTTGGACCGATTAGACCCGGATTATTGATGGTCTGCGCATTTAATGCACCAGGGGGTCGAAGGGTCAACCTCGAGGCGGCCGGCTGAAATCATCTCACCACACTCCAGACACTCGCCGTATTCACCGTGTTCAATTCTGACCAAGGCCTGACGAATGCGTGTGATCTTCAGTTGCCGGCGCCGGTTCGCTTCTTTGCTGATTTGCTGCGCTTGCATGGCATCCATTCTCGACAGCCGCCCGACGCGAGTTTGGTCAAGCTCCACCGTTCCGGCCGCATCCTGGGCAGACTCAGCAACATCGAGAAGTTGCTCCAATTCGGCAAGCAATGCCGCCTGTGCTGCTTTAGCGTTCACTCGTCGCCTGCTGTGTTCACCCAATGCATAGTGTAGCAATCCGTGAGCAGTCACTCCCCGAATGCCTTCGGGCCGGTTCAGCGTTCAATAGTGATGCGTTGATTGGCCTCGACATCTCGGTGCAGAGTCAAGGTTCCATCTGGCCAATGGACCTCTACGTCAGCGCGGTCGTGATCACCCAGCCCAAAGTGGCTCGGTAGCCAATGGGTGGCCATTCGGCCGTTACCCGCTGTTACCTGACGCAGTTGTGCGGTTGACTTGGTCCGAACCACCACTTGCGCGCCAAAAGGCAAGCCCGCTTCGGCATTGCGCAGTTCAACCTGCAACCAGTTTTGTGGCGACGAATGGTTTCTTAGCAGTTGCTCGGGCCCTGCGTTGCCTGGTTTCGGGCCTGCACCGTTGTTCAGAAATATGTCCAAATCGCCGTCTCGATCATAATCGAGGCTGACCGAACAACACCCACGGCCGAACCGACTTCCCTTCGCATCTATCCCGGCATCAGCCACGACCAACTGTCCCGCGCCTAGATTCTCGAAATATGTATTGGGTGGGTTTTGAAAGCCGACGCCGCCATTGATCAGATACAAATCGATGTCGCCGTCATTGTCAAAATCACTGGCCAACGCATCTGAAGTATCTGCTGGCGGCGCATCATGCGGTTGTATCAGTAGCTGAGCCGATCGCTGCAAAGTCAGGAGGTTGGGGACATGGTCGGATTCGCTTGTTGGGTACAGCAGCTGGCCCGCTCCAAAAAGCTGGATGTGGCCGCTGACGCTTTGCATTTGAACGCCGAGTGGTGCGTGCAACTCGAATTCATTGCCGTTTTGCGACAACACAACGTCACCCGAAGAGGGTGGCCCAACGTAGTCTTGCGCCGCAGGGCCGCCGTTAATCCGCTGGGGAAAAGTAGACGCTACCAAGCCGCTTGGAAGTATCAGCCTACTGTTGCGCAGGGCACCCTCAGTCCACAGGGTGATCTGGAACGCATGCCGGGTCGCAAATCTCAGTGTGTCGTCGAGTGTTGTGTTGCGGTCGAAGCGAAAGAAGATCTGCCGGTCAATTTGCTCCACCGCTTCCGAATTTGGCTGCGCTTGGGCAAGGTAGACATCGGCAAGAAGATCATTGTCGAAATCTGCGATGACGCTGTGACTTGTTTTCCCCAACATCGCCGTCCCGACTATCGGCAGTGGTTGGCGTGAAAACATCCCGCCTCCGGAGTATTGCAGAAATTCCGGACTGTGCCCCTGGCTAATGAAGATGGTTTGGCCTCCAAGTACAAGGCCGTTGAGCCCTCCCGAAAGTTGCTCCGACAGGATGACTTCCGGATGGTCGCCGCCGCCATTTTGTGTCGCAATTAGCGCCGATTGACTGAAGTTGGTGATTATCAGGTCCGTCAAGCCGTCATTGTTGTGATCGAACGGCAGCGCCGACCGGCCGCGACCATCCTCGTTTTGTAGGCTCTCGACATCTACGGCCTCCGCAAGCTGGCCAGTGCCATCATTGAGGTACAGAGCATTGGGCCAGCTACCACTTCTTCCGCGTCGACCGCCGCGCGATACATACAGGTCCAGATGTCCATCGTTGTTCCAATCCAGCCAGGAAAGCCCGTGCGAGTCGCGTCGTCGTTCAAGCTCGATCGTCTCGAAGGTGCCCTTTCGATTGACCAGTAGAACAACGCTTTCGTGCCTGCTCACGGCGATATCCGGCCAACCATCGTTGTTCACATCTGCAGCGGCAACGGCATATCCGGAGCCAGAATAGTCGAGCCCGACCGACTTCGATACATCAATGAATTCAGTTGAGTTGGCAGACAAGCTCAAAGTCGTCAACCACGCGCCAAATAGGGTGCCGAATGCGCGGTGCGCAAGGCCTGACAGGCACCCTGATCTGGTCCCGGTGGACACTGATTTGGTGAAATCCATATCCGATTGCTTCCCACATTTGTTTAGGTGGTGGGAGCTTAGACAGGTGGGATTGAATGAGGACTGAACGCAATATGAACTAGTGCTGAACAACCGCTGGATGAAAACTCGCGGGACGTCATTTTCATCGCTGCATGCCGTTCACGGTGCTAACCGTAAAAACCAGCACCGGGGTGTTACTACCGCACCAGGCTAACTGGTGCGATCAAGGATGCCGTCGCACGCCTACTGGACCGTTCAGGCGATCAGGTAGATTCCTGGTCCTGGTTGGTGGCCTCGCTAGCGAGGCAATGGGCCACCTAAGCTGCAGAACTAGCGATCTCGCTCCCGGCTCTGCCTTCGAGGACGCGTGGTATCGCGACGCGAGCTTTCTGCGTTGCGTGACCTCGATTGCGGCACTTGCTGTGGTCGGCTTCTGCTGGGCGCACTATTGACCGGTCTTTGCGGTACTCGCTGGATCGGTGGGGCGCTTCGCGTTGGAGCCCGAGTACTAACCTGTCTATTCGAACTTGGCGCCCGATAACTCGATGGGCTTGCTGCGCGAGACGGTTGTGGTCGGGCCGATTCGTTTGTTCGGCTGATCGTGCGGCGTTGCATCGAGTTGCTGCGCTGGTTCTGCGCCGGCGAGGTCGTTCGCGTATTTGGTGCCGAAACACTACGCTGCGGCGCAGATGGCTGACGATAGGTCGATCGTTGGCTTGATCGGGTCGACGGCGCTGAGCGCGTGTAGGTCCTGGTCGATGAGCCTTGGTTACTTGACGGTGCGCTTGCTCGCTGTGCAGTTCGCGACGGGATCGATGATGCCGAAGACTGCGGTCGAGTCGCACTGCGGTACTGCCCCTGGATCGGCGTCGTGGTTCCCTCAGTACGATCTGTATAGGTTCGTCTGGTGGTCTGACCGGAACTGCCAGGCGATCTCGACGAGACTTGTCGCGCATTGAGTTCACGGCGCAATTCGCTGGATCGGCTGTCGACATTGCCCTGACTTCGCGTACGTGATTGTGAAGCTGTTGTCGACTGGCGATTGATGCTTCCGTACCTTGAAGACGTCGACGGCTGCGTCAAGCGGCTAGTAGGTGTTCGCGAACGCGATAATGTCGACTGCGAGCGTTGGCTCGATCGGTTGGCGTAGCCTTGTTGCGATGAGCCATAACGACCGCTGCCCGCCACCGAGCCACCACGGCTCTGAATGTTGTTGATCAACTCATTGCGCTGGTTGTATTGATAACCATGACCGGGAACCGTCGCCGGAATATGTGGCGTGGTTCGACCCACATGCCGCCCGCCACTGTTGTAGTACGGGGTTGGGTGGTGACTATTTCCGTAATAGTTGTAGTTGTAATTGTAGTGGTAGTTGTACGAGACGTAGGCCGGGCGATAGTAGTTGTAGTGTGCGTAGTGCGGACGATACGGCCGATAGCCGGGCCAGTAGTAGTCATAGCGCGCCCATCCGTAATGACGATAATAGGGATATGACGGATAGTAGACCCAGCTGGCACCGTAGTAGCCGCCAGAGCCAATGCTGAAGCCAAAGTTGTAACCAGAATCGTACAGATACCAGTCTAGCGTCCACATCGGGTAGTCGTAGTAGTCGTAATAACTGCCCGTGGACACCCTGACCGACGTCGTCGCGCCTGAGTAACTGCTGCCAGATCCGTAGTAGACACCCTGGTTGTAGCTGTCTGTGTAGTACGGTGTGCTGGTGCAACCGACCATCAACGCCGCGGCCAGAATGATTGGCAAAGAAAAGAGCTGACGCATGGTTTGTTACCTCCGGGCACATTAATCAGAGCATCCCCATTATGCATGGACAACCATTAACGGAACCTGAACGAGGCCGCAGTGGTACCATCGGCACTTCAGTTACAACCCCATTTGGCCCTACAGTAACCACCTACGGGAAAGTGTTTGCGAGGAAACCCATGAGCGAAGAAATGAAACAAAACTTGTCGAACAGTGACAACTGGATTCGATTGCTATTCGTTATTCTGTTCGCCTTTATCTTTTACATTGCGGGAATAGTTACCGCTGTGGTCGTGCTGCTGCAGTTCGGCTGTGTGTTACTGACCGGCGAGCGCAACGACCAACTGCAAAAATTTGGTGGGCAGATGGCTCGCTACATGGGTGACATACTGCTGTATTCCACCTTCAACAAGGAACAAGCGCCGTTTCCATTTGCTGACTGGAATGCTGATGAAGGGGAAGACGCGCCAGCAGAACCGGTGGCCGAAGCACCTGTGAAGGCTGAGGCGTCGGCACCTGCCAGCAGCGCAGCGAAAAAGACCACCAGCAAGAAGACCACGGCCAAGAAAACTACGAAGAAGAAAACCAGCAAGAAGACCAGCAAGAAAACCTCTAGCTGATGGCTCGCGCGGTTTATGACCTGAAAGGCTACACCATCGTTCTCGATAAGGTAGTGCATGTGACACGGCTGTTTGATGCCGATGAGGAAGGCGTTCAGTTCAATGTCCGGCTGATGGGCGATGTTCGGCTGCCGATGAAGTTCCCGGATCGGGGCGAAGGTACGATGGCGCGGCAGTTACTGATTGAGGCGATCAAACAGTCCTGAAAAGAGCGGCCGCATCAACTGGTTCAAAGCAATGTAAACTGACAAGCCCGCCCTTAAGGCGGGCTTTGTCGTTGCGCTTAACCTTTTTGAGGGTGTTGTTGTGGAATATGTTGCTATCGTTATTGTTCTGTTGGTGCTTCAGTACGCCTGGTTCGGCTTCAAGGTAGGTCAGGCCCGAGTCAAGACCGAAACCTCTGCCCCTCGAATGGACGGCCCCGAAGCCTTCATGCGCGCCAATCGCGTACATCAGAATACTGGCGAAATGTTGATCGCATTGATTCCAGCGATGCTGGTTTTTGCGCACTATACACACGCTTTGGCTGCGGCGATCGGAGGAGCGATTTTTCTACTGTCGCGCTTTTGGTACGACAGTGCTTATCGAAACAACCCATCCAGTCGCGGCGCCGCCTTCATCATCGGATTTGCAGCGTTCGCGATCATGGCCATCGGCGGTCTGGTGGGCATCGTGATGACGCTGATGTAAGTATCGCTCCGGGCTAGTGCTTGTCCAATGAGCTATGGCTCACCGCCGAAGGCAGCTGGTGCTGCGTTTCGTTCGAACTGAGTTCGGAAATGTCTTGGCGCGCACTTAAAAAAGTAAACCGCCTAGACATTGAGATCAGAGCGTTGGAATGCGGAACGGGCTCGCCTGGCGAACCTGGCCTTTCCGGTTCGGCATCTCGGCGCGTGTGATCACCTCAGGCTCAACACCTCCGTCATTCCGGGCCTGACCCCGGGACCCGGAATCCATCTTTGAAAAGCGAGCGGCGCTCGCCTCATTGACCTCCTACTCTCATTGTGCCTATTCTTTCAAGGCGGAATCTGTGCGCTTTATTGCGCGGTTGTGGCGACTATGAACAAGGTCGGCTAGTCATTGAGATGTTCAAACATTCGGTAGCGTGCTTCGCTCATGCCCAGCGCGCTGTAGGTCGACTGTGCGGCTTTGTTGTCGTGGTCGACGTAGAGTCGAAAACCGCAGACGTTTCGGCCCTCGGATAACGATCGAGCATGTAGGTACAAATCGCGATAGACGCCGCTGCCCCGGCAGTCGGGACGTACATAAACGCTTTGCACCCACCACCACCAGGCATTGCGCCAGTCACTCCATTCGAAGGTGATCATCAGGCAAGCGATGATGTCGTTTTCCTGTTCGGCGACCAGGTAGAACCCATGTTCAGGGTCGGCAAGTACCGCTTCGACTCCAGCCTGTAATCGAGCGACGTTGAGCTGAAGTTTTTCCGTTTCCAGCGCCATCGCCTGGTTGAAGGCGACGATGTGGTCGCGATCGGCAAAGTTGGCAACTCGTATGGTGGTCATTTGTTCACTACTCGAGAGGGGATAAAGGGATTGTATCGATGTTGGTGTCCGCTGGCTTCAAGATATGGTGCAAGGGTTTGGTCGAACCATTGCCCAAACGGCCACTCCGGATAAGATGATTGGGTGCTAATCCAGCGGCCATAGTCGGAATCAACGGCGAGGATCTGATACCAACGCAAGCCCCGCCCAGAACGCCCGACCCAGCCACGCCAACGCATTCGATAGAATTCTGCAGTGGCCAGTAGCGCCTGATGCTCGGCTCGTGACATCGCCTCAAGCCATTGGGCACGACTCAATCGTCCACTGATTACAGCCTCATGCGCCGCCTCAAATGCTGGACGCTGCGCCAGATTGTGCAGTTCGAACACCAGTTCAGCCCAGGCATCAGCGAAAGATTTGGTAACGCCCTGGCGCTGATCAACGTACTGAGGGTGGATTCGAATACGCCCAGGCTGCTCCCCTTCTGGCAGCTCATGCTCAGAGGACGCTCCGGTGACCGGAAGCGACGGGTCCCACAATACAGGCTCGCCGTTGGCCTGGCCGGCCAGCTGCAAGATGGTCCAACCACGTAGCGGGCTGCCAACGGACAGGCCGCTGGCCATTATGGGGCGATCGCGCAACATGGCGTCCAATTGTGCCTCGCCGAAGGCCAGCTTGTTTCTGTAGGCTTCCTCGTCACTGACTTGTTCGGCACTTGTGGGCGTGGTCAACAGCGCCAGCAGCAGCATCAAATGCCGAAGCATCACAACGTTCGGCTCCATTTAATTGTCAGCGGCCACTGCACACGTATCGGTCCGGTCCAAAGCGAACGCAATCGTCCTTCAACTAGATTTACCGGGTCGTCGCCGGTTGCCTTGATGGCTCTTTGTACCGAAGACCAGGTCCGCAAGTAGGCTAGTGCCTGATCGACGTGCCAGGTCTTTTGCATGGCAAACCTGCGCTCATGCTGCTGCCCGGGAATGATCAGATGACGATAGGCTTGATCGATGTGATCGCGCTCAGGTGGCCACCATTTATCGGTGTGTCTTTTGTACAACTCATTGACGATGGCATCGATCTGCGGTGTGACCGAAAACAAGCCATAGCACCAGACCGCCAGCACGCCACCGGGGCTCAATATGCGGCGCGTTTCGTTGATAAAGGCGTCCAGATCGAACCAGTGCAAGGCCTGAGCCACGGTCACCAGATCAACGCAAGAGTCAGCCAATCCGGTGGCCTCGCCCTGAGCGACCGAGTAGCTCACGCCGCTGGCTGGTTTGGCGTGGGCAATCTGTTCTGCCGACGCATCAATGGCGTGGACGGTGGTGAAATGATGGCTTAAGGCGATTGCGGCCTGGCCATTGCCACAGGCGACGTCGAGCGCCAGTTGGCGCTGATGGCATAGCGAAGCCAGCCATGCAAACAATTCCATTGGGTAGCTTGGGCGCGCGGCCGCATAGGACTCAGCGTGGCCAGAAAAGTGATCGTTGAAGGTGGCCAAGCGGCTAGGACGCGACGCGGGCCAGAGTTTCGGCGTCAAGGTCGACGTTGCGGCCGGTAATAATGCAGCCAACCTTGCGACCGCCGAACAGTTCTGGTTCAGCCAACAGAGCAGCCACCACGGTAGCACTGGACGGTTCGATGATCATGCCAGTATGCCGCCAAAGTAGCGCCATTGCCGCGCTGGTGGCATCGTCGTCGACGGCAACAATGTGCTCGAGTCGGTGCTCAAGGAACATGGCGAAGTTCAGTTCACCAATGGTCGCTCGCAGTCCGTCCGAGATGGTGTTCGGAACCACATCGACAACTCGCTCTCGGCGTTGCAGCGATTGCAGCGCATCGTCGGCACCCGCCGGTTCGGCGCCGACCACCGTCACCGGGTTTTCCTGGCCACTGGCGGCCAACAGCGTTCCTGCCATCAGACCGCCACCACCGATCGGCACTACGATCATATCCAGATCTGGCGATTGCTCCAGCATTTCCAGTGCCGCGGTGCCCTGACCGGAGATCACCATTGCATGGTCGTATGGTGGAATGACTACGGCCCCACTTTCGGTCGCTATTTCGTGCAGGGTCTGCTCGCGAGCCGCTTGCGTTGGCGCACAAAAAACAACCGTACCACCGGCCTCTCGCACATTGGCGATTTTGCTCTTCACCGAATTGTCGGGCATCACCACGGTACAGGGGATGTTGCGCGCTTTGGCTGCCAGCGACAGTGCCGTGCCATGATTTCCGGATGAATGGGTCGCCACCCCAGCGGCGGCTTCTGCTTCCGTTAACGCTTGAACGGCGTTGGTGGCTCCGCGCAGCTTGAACGCACCGCCATATTGCAGGTTCTCGCACTTGAGCAAGACGCGGCAGCCCGCGATGTCATCCAGGGATGGAAAATCAAGCAGGGGGGTACGTCGCACGAAAGGACGTATGCGGCGCGCTGCCTGAATGACTTGATCAAACTCCGGCGTATCCATGCAACACCTCTTTGTCAGAAAATCAGCGGTCTCGACCCAGTGGGGCCAAGTGCTGGCATCGAGCCTATTTGATTCTTTGCAGAATTCCGTCCAGTTCGTCAGCACTATTGTAATCGATCACCAATTGACCTTTGCCGCTGGTTTTGTGGCGCAGCTTGACCTTGGCGCATAGCCGTTCAGTCAAATCGTGTTCCAGGCGCTGAATGTCCGGGTCACCGGTGACTTTGTCGCTGGCCCGTTCTGGCGCGGGTGCATTGATACGGCGCACCAGGGCCTCAGTTTGACGAACGTTGAGCTGTTTATCGACCACCTCGCGCGCGGCTGCGCTTTGGCCGCGCTCGCCGTCGATGCCGAGCAGAGCTCGAGCATGGCCCATTTCAAGCTCGCCCTGTTCAAGCAGTTTCAACGCGGCGGGTGCCAGATCCAGCAATCGTAGAAGATTGGACACGCCGACACGGGATCGCCCAACAAGATCAGCCACCTGTTGGTGGGTCAGCTCAAACTCGTTGACCAGGCGACGCAAGGCATTGGCTTGCTCAACGGCGTTGAGGTCCTCGCGCTGAATATTCTCGATTAGCGCCATCGCCATCGTGGCCTGATCGGGAACATCGCGGATCACGGCCGGGATGCGATCAAGTTTGGCTAGCTGAGAGGCACGCCAGCGGCGCTCACCGGCGATGATTTCATAGCGCTTGGGCCCGATCGGGCGCACAACAATCGGTTGCACCACGCCTTGCGCGGTTATTGAGTCAGCCAGCTCTTGCAGCCGTGCCGGGTCCATGCCAGTTCGCGGCTGGTATTGGCCCGGCTGAATCTGATCAACCGGCAATTCCTGAAGCGTGTCTTTGCCGGGCTCCGATGCCGCCGCAGCGGCTTTTACCGAGGGCAGTAACTGATCGAGGCCTCGACCCAGGGCCGCTTTTTTGCGCGCCATTATTGGCCTACTCCTGCGGCCTGGCGTTCACGCCGCAGCATTTCACCGGCCAATCCAAGGTAAGCGATCGCACCACGAGAGGCGCGGTCGTAACGAATCACTGGCTCGCCAAAACTCGGCGCCTCGGCCACGCGAATATTGCGTGGCACGATGGTTCGGTACACCTTGTCGCCAAAATGCTGGATCAGCTGGGTTGATACTTCGTTGGACAGGTTGTTGCGCACATCGAACATGGTGCGCAGCAGCCCCTCAAGTTGCAGCCCAGGATTGACCGTCTCCTGAACGCGTCCAATGGTGTCCAGAAGCGATGTCAGGCCTTCCAGCGCGTAGTACTCACATTGCATCGGAATCAATACGCCATGGGCCGCACACAGCGCGTTCACCGTCAGCATGCTCAGCGACGGAGGGCAGTCGATAATGACGTATTGATAGGCGTCGGCGACTTCAGAGATGGCGCGTTTGAGCTTCAGCTCTCGGTCTTCAGCCTCCATCAAGCCGACTTCCGCTGCGGTCAGGTCGGTATTGGCCGGAACCAGATGCAGTCCATGTTCCAGCTCAACTCGGACATCGGCAATCGAGGCCTCGCCAAGCAGCACCTCCAGGGCACTTTGCTCCAGCTGTCGGCTGTTGATGCCGCAACCCATGGTCGCGTTGCCCTGCGGGTCGAGGTCAATCAGCAAAACCTTCCGATTGGCTTCCACCAATGCCGAGGCAAGATTGACACAGGTGGTGGTTTTGCCAACACCGCCTTTCTGATTAGCTACCGCGATTATGCGCGTCATAAGTCAAACCGTTTTTTCAAGTTCTATCAATTGTCGCTGTGCGGTCAGTCCGGGGACGGTCAGTGGGTGAATTGCCACCACTGAAAAGCCGTCCGGCGTCTGATCCATTTCCGACTGGGCCTGTGGCCCCTTCATCGCCAACAAGCGGCCATTTGTGGCCAGTGCATGTCGACACCATTGTCCCAGGGTGTTCGTTGTGGCCAGCGCTCGCGCCACCACCACATCGAAGCCGGCTTCGGCATCGCATGCCACCAGGTCGAGCTCCTCGGCTCGCGACTGCACCGCCCTGGCATTGCTCAAGCGCAATGTCCGTATGGCGTGTCGTACAAAGCGCACCTTCTTGCCGTTGCTGTCGACCAAGGTAAATCGAGCTTCTGGCACCGCAATGGCCAACGGAATGCCGGGCAGGCCGGCACCGGTGCCAATGTCTACCACCGACCCTGTCCCGATGAATGGCACCAGCGTCAGGCTATCTAGTAGATGCCGCGTCACCATGTCTTTGGCCAACCGAATACTGGTTAGATTGTAAGACTGATTCCACCGCTCAAGCTCGGACACAAACCTCAACATCTGCTTCAGCCTGGCCTCATCAAGGTCAAGACCGAGCGCTTCAACACCGGAAGCTAGCTGAGCGTGGAGTTTTGCATCGACTTCCTGCACCGACCTATCACTTCACACAGCGGCCGCACAGTATCGACTTTCAAACCATAGGGCGCAAGTGACCAAGTTTCGAATTCTCGGTCACTGTGTTCCATTTTTGATTTTGATGCGCGAGAAGGGTGACTTTGCTAGTCCGGAGCGCGAACCATTCGCAGTTGGTGGTCGCCCACGGTGACGACATCGTCGCAGACAATCTTACGGCGGCGGCGCGTCTCAACCTCGCCGTTTACTTCAACCTGACCGTCGTCGATCAGAGACTTGGCTTCGCCACCACTGGAAACCAGCCCTTCGAACTTGAGGATTTTGTAGAGCTCAATGGGCTCTCGAGTCAGTTCAACTATTTGCATGTGCACCAGAGTACACTGCGGGGACAGGTAGAAGCCATGAGCGAGCCATCTACAGGTGATATTCGCGGCTATCCAGGCCACGCGAAGGCACGGACCTTAAGCGTCGCTGTTTTCTTTCCTGCGTCATTGTGAAGTTCACGAAGCACGCTGCCGCTGGAAGAGGTCTCTCGCGAAGGCGCGAAGTTCGCGAAGAAGAAAAGAATGGATCGCGATGCAAAGGGCGTGCGCTGCGCGTTTTGAGGAATTCCAAAGGCCGTCAATAGAGAGGCCTCCATTGTGTCGATGGCCGCTGTTGAGTGAATTTGGGCTACTTCCAAAGGCACGCGTTAGCGTGCACTCTTTGCGTCTCCACGTCCCGCATGCCCTTTAGGGTATCTGCGCGAGACACTCTTCAAGCGCCAGCGTGCTTTCCCCTTACGGCGCTGCGCGCTTCTGGATTACGCGTTCCGGGTCCAGGC
>BQJN01000082.1 GCA_021604725.1 Lysobacteraceae bacterium
GGTCGCTATTTGCGGCTGAAGAAAGAACGCTGACGCTGGAAGAGGTCTCTCGCGAAGTCGCGAAGAACGCAAAGGGTGCACGCTAACGCGTGCTTTGGGACTTGGCTAGTAAACGCGAAAGTGGCGCACCAGCCCACCCAATCGTCATTCCGGACTTGATCTGGGTGAAGCCGCATTGATGAGGGTGAGCGGGCCAGTGGAGCGAGTGCCCCAAGGCACTCGATCCCCGCGAACGCCGGTACAGGACGTACCGGCTGGGTGCGGTCCAGGGACGGTTGTTGTCATCATCGACCCAACGAAGGCTACTCGTACTCACTGCGCGACAGTGTTGCGCCATGGATGGCTACTTCGTTGCTCACCTACAGGGCCGCTTGTAGATGCCTCACGAAGACGCGAAAAACGCTGACGCTGGCAGAGGTGTCTCGCGAAGTCGCGAAGAACGCAAAGGGTGCACGCTCGCGCGTGCTTCAAGGAAGATAGGAACCGCCGAGACCAGGAGATCAATGAGGTCGCTATTGCGGCTGAAGAAAGAACGCTGACGCTGGAAGAGTGACTCGCGCAAAGATCGCAAAGGCGCAAAGGGTGCACGCTCGCGCGTGCTTCAGGAAAGAGCTGAAAACTCGAAAGTATACACAGCCCGCCCAACAGTCACTCCCCATCCAACCGTCATTCCGGACCTTAATCCAGAAGCGCAAAGCGCCTCCCCGCCTCCCTGGTCTCTGTGGTCATCATTCTTGGATAGTCGATGAATTACTCAACACATCCAACGGACTAGTCACGCCCATTGGGCCGGCCTTCAAAACATGTGTGTAGATCATGGTGGTTTTTACGTCGCGATGACCAATAGGGAAGCTCTAACCACTTCGAATACGGCTCTGCTTGATCTGAAGCGTGCAGCTGCGAGGCGCATTCGAATAAATCAGAGCTTCCCTAGCTTGTGGTAACGTATGAACTTGGCAACCCAGCTCACATAGCTGCGTTCAGTGGAAAGCGCGTAGTGACGGGCTCTGAGAGATAGACAAAGTTCACGAAGGATTGGAGAGCGAGGCAGGTCCATGCCAAATATACATCCTGTAAAAGCAGATGCGCACATATTGCGCCATAGCGCAATACGGCGTCAATTGTTGCCTATAATCAGTGGTTAGGCTGCAATGAAAATATTCAGATTAATTGCCGCTACAATAGCCGTTGTTGCTGTTGAAATATTTGTAGCTTTAGCATTCATTTTGATCCCTCTCCTAATTTTTGGTGGAGACCTATCAACAATTTTACCTTCTATCTTTTTTTACTTATATTGGGTCGCGATAGCTTCAGGAGTGATTGTTATCGTCCTCGGTATTCCAAGTTATTTGATCTTGGAGAAAAAGGATCACGTATCAATATCGAACCTAGCGATGATCGGATTTATGATCCCCATTGTTATATTTATAGTGCTTAGCGCAATTTATTCTGTAGGAAGTGGGTTCTCCTCTGGACAAAATTTTTATGGGACCTATAGGGATATAATCGTAAACGGCGAGCGCACTTTATGGGGCTGGATTAGTTTTGGAGAAGATGCGCTTAAATTTGGCATTCACGGATTAATTGGAGCAATAGTTTTTGGGAAAGCAATGTTTTGGATGAAGAAAAGTGCGCATGCAGCCTAACAAACGCATGCAGTCGGACTGCCAAACCGCTACGCGCTTTGTCAGCCGCTGATGCGGGGCGTTATTCCAATGATCCCGAAAATTGAAATATGGGCCGGTTCCGCACTTATAGTGGTATCGGCGCTGTTCCAGTGGAACTCCCACGTTTGTGTATTTAACCAGGCTAGCTGTGGAATGGTTGAAGGGCTTATTGCAGTCTATTCTTTGGTGTTCGGGCTGGGCCTGGTTGTAGGTGGTTTGGCATCAATGCATTGTTGGAAATTTGGCCTGTTGGCGCATCTCCCCATCGCCTACGCTGTAGTCCTATTTGCCACAATGCAATGAAAAGCCAACACATGAATAACAAACAAATGCACTGGACCGGCCTTTGGCCATCCAGTGATTCGCGGCGTTAAACGAAGAGAATGGAAGCCTAATGGACGAAGCTGAGTACGAAGTAAAACAGGCGGTCGTGAGGCTCAAAAAAGCCACGGAAAAACTCGACCAGCTTCGGGGCAAAGATCAGGGACCACCATATTGTTCGTTCTGTCGAAGGGGGAAAGGGCAGTATAGTTTTCTGGTTGAGGGTCCAACAAATAGTAGAATTTGCGAATTCTGCATTACAGAGGCGAATATGCTCTTAACAATGGAAGTGGCTCGTGAGAAAGGCAAGGTTTAACCAGTCGCTGCAGGTGACCAGCAAGCTGGCACCTGAGCTCAGGCGTTAAGAACCATTGAGACTTCTTGTGCTTTTCTCTATGTGCCTCGCCATAAGTCCCTGCGCTCACTCTATGGACTGCGACGAGGAAATTCCGTACCTGGAGAATCTCATAACGTCGGATGCAGAACTGGATGCGAAAAGGGCGCTACGAGAAGACGGGTGGAAATATTTAGCTATCTATGGGTACACGTTCGTACTTCCAGGGCTACCACAGACCGAATATGATCGAGCAATGGAATCTGGGAGGTATGTGGCTATTGAAGGCTCTGGAGACAATTTGTGTTGGTGGGATGGTGCGCCATTGGATCTACAAGAGAGAGTCTACGAGTATGCAGAAGTCTACAATCGGACATTGTTGGTTGGTGCCGGCGGCTCTTAACCAAAGCTTCGAGGTGACCGGCGCAAGCGCCGGCACCTCAAGCTAGGCGTTAGTTTCTCACATGATCGTTACATCATTAACAGGGCTTGGTGAGTGGCTTGAGATTTTGTATGGTGGTGTCGCGTACCTAATATTTCCCTCTTATCGAAAAAGGAAGAGAGCCGAATGGAATCAAAAAGGCAAGAAGGCGATGGCTGGGGATGTCATCCTCTGGTTGGTGGTCTGGCTGGCAGTTTTCGTGTTGGGAATGTCGCTGCTTTTGCCTCAATGAAACACCCAAAAACTAACCCACTGTTGCACATGACCTCCGCACCGCTTCGCGGCGCTGCGGCATGTGAACAAAAACGTTAGCTAGAAATGAAAGAACTAGCCGGCGCGATAGTTTTGTTGTTGGTTTCTGGGTGCGCCTCCAGCCCCAGGGCGGTGCTCGACGGGCGAGGTACTGTCGCGTACTCGAAGGTCAATCTGCCGAAATTGGAAGACTATGACCATTTCTACGTTTTCGAGATACAGGCAGCTTATGGCAAGGCACTCAGGGTACCGGACGAGGTTGAGGGCGAACTCGAGAGGATCGTTTACCCCAGCGAATTTTGGTTAAAAAATGGTAGGTATGTTGTCCGCCATAATTGCCAAATGCGTGGACGACGCTTGGCCGTGATGAACGTTGCCATCAAACGGGGTTACGTCTACAACATGGTGTGCTCCTCTGAAGGCCTTGTGCTTCATGCAGAGGCAGCTAACCAGTCGCTCAACGTGACCTCAGCACCGCTTCGCGTGAACACGAACGCTAACTGAAAAAAGGAACCACAGTGCTAAAACTCTATAAATTGACTGATACTAAGAAAGAATATTGGGAAACGTGGGATAACGAGGACGGTTCTCATACGGTTCATTGGGGAGAGCTGGGAACAACCGGACAGTCAAAAGAAATAAAACGATCGTTGCTAAAGAAGCCCGAGAAAGTAATCCAAAAAGAAATTGACAAAATGGTAGCGCTTGGCTTTAGTCCGGCTGATGAAGAGTATACCCTCCTGATTGAATACGCAGTTGAAGGCATGGGCACCAAAGAAGATGCAGAAAAGCGTCACCGGCTCGAAGACAGAATGAATGAGACTTTAGGGTGGGCTGGTCTGGGCAATTGTGACGGCGGCAGTATTGGCAGCGGAACGATGGAGGTGTGTAATTTTGTTGTTGATTTCGAAATGGCAAAGAGAGTTATAGAAAACGACTTAAAAGGCACGGAATTCGAAAATTACACCCGTATATACGATGAAGAAGCAGAGTAAACATTCACCAACCGGCTCCAGCGGACATGAGCCGGGCGTTATTTTCTAGAGTAGCTATAGCAGACATGTCGAAATATTGGTTTACCTCTAGCCAACTAACCTTCGTTGATGGCGAGGACGAGGAAACGAATCACGGTCGTTATGGGAAGGCGGTAGCGAACTGGTTGGCCAAGGAGCTGGGAAGTAACGGCTACTCGGCAACAGTGTCACCGGAGGATTGGGGGTGGCGTGTTGATTGCGTCACGGACCCATGTCCTATCTGGATCGGTTGTGGCAACGTAGACGAAATAGATGCTGAGGGAAATTTAGCCGCGCCGAATGTCCAAACGGTTGCATGGCACCTGTTCATTCAAGCGGATGTGCCATTCTTGAAGAAACTGTTCGGAAAGCTCGATCCAGCACCCGAGGTTGAAAAACTCGCTGGTGCGGTCAAGCGTCTCCTTTCAGCCACCGACCACATTACTGAGGTTGAGGAGCCATAATGTCGCGCGGGAGAAATAACCAATGTTCGATGTGACCAGCAAGCTGGCACTTCAACATGAGCGTTGCATACCAACGTAGCGATGGCTAGCAGGATTATGAAAACTGGTATTTTTGTTGGCGGTTGGTTAGTGCTCGCGTTTCTCTTTTGGCTGATTATTCCAGTGACGCCGAGTGGTGCTGTTGGGTGGGTCGCACTCGTAGTGCTCGGCCCGTTGGCATTCATGATACTGATCCTTTTCGGTGACGCTATTGCGCAGGCATTCAAGGGAAATCCGGCCATAGCTCGGATGAGCTCCTATATAGAACACAAAACCGAAAACTCATCATTCTCCGGAGGTCGTATGCTTTACGCTCTCGGAGGCATGCTATTGCTCTTTGCTTTCCTAGCCGTGGTCGCGCTTGGGACGGAGTTCATGTTCAATGCAAGCTAATCACAAAATAGACGACCAGTCGTTCAACCTGACCTCCGCACCGTTAGGTTGATGATAGAAAAGCTCAAGAACCCAAGACTCAACGCCCTGTTGCTGGGGCTTTTCCAAGGGATTTCAAAAGGGCCCAACGTCCTGCCTGATGATCAGTTTCCGGTCCAAGGGATGGATCAGAACGTGATCATTATCACGCTGTTCGGTCTAATTGCTCCTCCTCTGCTAGCTGCGATGAGCAATGCGCTTAACCGGGATGAGCGTCCAAACTGGTGGAGCACCCTCATCACTTTCATTAACCCCTTCTATTTCATGTTCTTCGCTGGCGTGTCTTTTGCCATTTTCAGAACTTATGCCCTGTACACAATCGGAGCTGACTACGGTTACGGTCTCTCTGCATTCTTCGCATCATCTGGTGTAGGGTTTCTGATTGGCGGCATACTTTTTGACAAGCAGCAACCGAGTCGAGACGGGTGAATCGAGGCGTTTATGAGTACGAGGCAAAGCAATGAGCCCTGAATTAGCTAGAGGTTGGATCGAATACCATAGAACCAAAGACGATAGTTTATTCTGGACTTTCGAAAAACTTGACAACCTTTGCGAAGAATCGCCAGAACTGGCCTGGGAGGTCATTTTGGAAATTTTCCACTTAAACCCTGGTCCTGAGGTTTTGGCGAATTTGGCGGCTGGGCCTTTGGAGGAAATACTACATTTACATGGTCGAGAATTTGTTGATCGTTTCGAGATACTTACCAGGCAGAACCCCAAATTTGTACCTGTTGCAAAGGGAGTCTGGATAAGCGGCGCACCAAAGGAAGTAAGTGAACGTGTTCACGAAATACAAGCAAAGTACTAATAAAAATCGCATGCAGTCGGACCAAATTGCCGCGCTTCGCTTGCAAATTGGCCGCTGATGCGGAGCATTATTGACTATGAAAACGATAATTCTCGTTGCAGGAATGCTGGTCGGCGGCACCGCTGTAAGCGACAGTTTCGGGCCCCTTGACTTTGCAGGTCATTGGCAACCACTACACCCGATTACCAAAGGCGAAGAAACATCGTTAACCATTGCGGGCGACTTGTCGGCTACGCTTGAACGCGACTTCGTAAGCGGTAGCCGCATCGTCATGACAGCTCCTCCGCAAGAAATCTCTGGTAAAGAAACCTTGGTCATATTCGATTTCAAGAATGAAAATGACTGCTCAACCGCAGCCAAGTTAGTTCTTGGAGGCTGGAGTAGTTCTGGCAAGAAACATGCGTTCGGTACACTCTATCTGTATAGAGATGGCGAACTGTTCAACGGGCTGCCCGTGAGCTTCGAGGGCACGCATGAAGAGCAATAACCAGTCGCTGCAGGTGACCAGCAAGCTGGCACCTGAGTGTAGGTGTCCTTCGAGAACCCAAGAGGAAATTAGGATGAAGAAGTTTGGTATTGGTTTCATTTCCGCAGCAGCTCTTGTACTTGGGCTGTCGGCTTGGGCGGCCAGTCGCCCAGCGCTAACTGAGTGTGGCAGCCAATTGCCTGAAGGGGTCTCTTACACAGTCACCCTGAACGGAACATGGGACACGCGAACTAATCCAGTATCAGGCGATATTTCCATCACACTCATGGACGAGGTCACGGGCATCATGCCTCATCCAATTCCGGAGCAGGCGCAACCATTTGTGGCCTGCATCAAGTCCGCGGTGGGAATCTAGGGCGGCCGCCTAACATGTCGCTCAACAGGACCTCCAAAAGCTTCGCCTATTCCGGCCTGGCAGCTAAACGTTAGAGCCATTTAACAGCCAATTAGCCAAAGGGCGAAGCAGTACCATTGTTTAGAAGCCTGTTTAAGAAAAAACACCCGCCCGCTGTTGATGCGCGCGCCGTTGGAAAGTATCCGGCATTAACCAAATCTGGTGGCGGCTTCTTCTACGACGATGTGCTCGAGTATCGAGTGTGGGTGCATCCCGAAAGGGGCGGCGAAAATCTTCAACTCGACCAAGACTACTTCTTCGCATTTGCCACTTACTCGGAGGCTCTGAATTTCTCCGAAAAAACTCGTGGCGCTGAAACGCCCTTGGTGCTGGTGCGGCAACTCGAATATATAAACGAACCAGAGCCTGGCGTTTTCGAGCACCAAATCGGCGAACGCATAACGGAGTGGCAGCCGGAATGGCTACAAGGCAACAAAAGACTGGCAAAGTCCATTGGGAACTTTTTAGGGAAGAATGCATGAGAAGCACTGCTCTCACTAGGCGTTTGAGAGGGATATTCGAAAAAAGCCCAACCAACAAATGCACTGGACCGGACTCCGGCCGCCAGGTGTTCTGAGGGGTTTGGAAATATGAACGCTCGGAGCGAATTGCTTGTTACCCTAACGACACTCAGCGATATCGAATCAGAATCGCCGCCCACCGTTCCCTTAGGTAGTTATTTCGAAGGAAACTCGGAAGAACAGTCCATCGCGCCAAATCAATGGGGCTTCGGTCGGCCACCGATCTCCGAGCTTTACGCCCGATTCAAACAAGTGGAGGCCCATCCGCAAGTTCAGTGTGTTCTTGTCGGCCTGCATTTCGATTGGGTTGAGGCCCTGGAGGACGATGAAGTGTGGCCCGCCGCGGAGAATATTCACATCATCACCTCCGTCGCGGAGTCCGAGGTTGCGTCATGGATCACAGGACTTGCGTCTGACGGCCTGTATCCTGGTTGGCCGTATGGTGAGCATCCCCTTTCACCGAAACCAAAACGGGGCTATCAGGTCTACTCTGTATGCTGGGACTGACGAGTAAAATTCTTGGGAAAAGCCATGGAATATCATCTATTTATAATCACAACAACCCCATTTGCCATTCAACTCTTGTTGGCCTCACTCATTATTGTCGGGCTAGTTTCAGATAAGCATCAAGCCAATAGATTTTGTGTTGTGTTGTTTCGTGCGACAACAGCTGTTTTCCTCCTGCTTGGCTCTATAGCTCCCATAGCACTGAATGATCCGCTTTTTGGCTTGGAGCCAAAATACTTTTCAAGCTGGGCAATAGCAGGTTGGCTAGCGTTTCTTCCGGCAATCAAGTTGGAGCAGCCAAAATCAAATTGATCAGCGCATCAAATTCGCTCCCTACGGTCGACCGACGGCCTTTAACGGGCACTGCTGTTTGGGAGCTATAGGATTGAGGCCAGTCTATGGGACTAAGTAGAGCCGCACTGATGGTCCGTGGAGCCCCCAAAGAGAGCATGGTGACCCTCGCCAAAAACCTGGGCCTCCTGGGGCCCGGCGCCGCGATGGTTCGGGAGGTTTCCGATCAATCAGAAATTGGGGAGGATGATTATGGCGTATGCTCAATCGGCGGGTGGGGAATGCTTTTCTCTAGCTCGCGGCCGTACCTGGAGAATGAACTGACGGAAGCGCTTTCCGATATCTCCTGTGAACACGACGTCTTCTTTTGGCTGACCCAGTCCACCGTCGCAGCGCTTTGGTTCGAATACCACGAAAAAGGGAAACTCCGCAGAAAGTGGGTAGAAGCAGAAAGCGAGGTTCACGTAAATGAGGGCAGCCCTTTGGCACAGGAGCCGCCGGGCCTGTTTTCCGGAGCTCGCGACGAGGAAGGTATACGCGATGAATGGAGAGTCCTAGAACTGGCAGATGAAATAACCGGCGTGTCAGTTGCTTCAGTCTTTGAAACACCGTTTGATGTATACGCTAGTGGCCTCTAAACCAATGTTGCGCACGACCTCCGCACCGCTTCGCGACACCGCGTCACGAAAGCAGGAGCTCTGAACGGGAAAGGTATGCCAAAGTACAAAGCATTGTTGAAAGGAGAAGGTTTTCCAGTTGTCTCAGAAACCGGCGAAACAGAACTTCTGGGCTTCTACGCAACGCGCTGGGTAAAAGCGGAAAATGAGGAACAAGCAGAACTTGCAGCCGTTCAACTGATCAAGTCGGACGAGAGTCTGCATGAATTGCTCGATGCGAGAATAGAGTCCAACCCATGATCTATCTTGAAGCCTTGGGCAAAGTACCATGGTGGCGCAAGTTGGGCGGTAAAGGCTACAGCTTCTATCCCATGGAGGAGAAGCCAACATGAGTCTTAACCAGGTGTTCAACCCAGCTAACGAATTGATGCACACAACGCGGCCTGCGACGTTCAGGTGATCGCAGCGCCCGGTGCTTACTTCAACCAGGAGTCACTTTGGATATTGCTATTTTAGGCGGTGGGATTGGAGGTCTGAGTACCGCGATTGCATTGAAGCAAGAAGGTTTTGATGTAACCGTTTATGAACGTTTTCACCGACCAACAGAAATCGGTGCTGGTATTGTTTGCTGGCCAAATGCTTCATTCGTGCTTGAACAACTGGGCGTGCTGAGCAAAGTTTCCAAAGTGTCGGGTTCGTTGAATTCCATGAACCGATTTTCAAACACAGGAGAACCGATTGGCTCACTGGACATAAATGAACTTAATCGGCTAATGAGGTATCCGAGCTACTCCATTGTTCGCAAAGACCTCATAAGCATACTAATTCAACGAACCACCGAGTTGGACATCAATATTCGCTTCGGCTACGAAGCCATTGAGTTGTTGAACGACCACCGCAATGCCGCGGTTCATTTCAGCAATGGCCATATCATTCAACCTGATATTATCATCGGTGCGGACGGTCGCATGAAGTCAATGGCCAGGAAATACGTCAACGGCAGCAACAAGCCAATTTATCAAGGGTTTATCAATTGGATTGGTGTTGTCGACGGAACCAGAGGCAGCTTCTCCGATCTCGCTGTTTCCGACTTCTGGGGAGTGGGTGAACGTTTTGGCATTGTTCCCGTATCAGACAAAAAAGCCTATTGGGCTGGCGGTGTTGCGTGTGAAAGCATAGGCAAAACAGAGCCAAAGCACTATAAATCAGAGCTCATAGCAATATTCAATGACTGGCCAGATCCGATACCCACAATCATTCATGACACGCCTCAGCCGCGCATAAACAAAATATATGTTCACGACCACGATCCGATAGATTTGTGGCATAGAAACAATGTTGTCCTATTGGGTGATGCTGCGCATTCTCCTTTGCCTACATCGGGGCAAGGAGCTTGTCAGGCATTGGAGGACGCATGGCACTTGACCAAATGTTTGAAGGACAACATTAACGATACATCCAAGGCGTTCACGCTATTTACAGAATTGAGAAAATCCAAAACGTCGGGAATCACCATGGGTGGTCGTCAACTGGCATCGTCTATTTTCAATCAAGACCCTGATTTTTGTAAACACAGAAATTTGGCAAGCAAAAATACGAACTACCAGGATACAGTTGTGGGGATGGCAAAAGGCTGGTCCAGCGGTTTGCCAATCGGCGCCTGTTAACATGGCGCTATGAAGCCAGAGGACAACCAGCGACGGTTTGTCTGCCCCGCATGTAGTCAGACAATTTTCAATCGTCGGTATCCGCAGTGTGAAGGGTGCGGAACACCTTTGCCACAAGAACTGCTCTACACAGAAGAGCAATTGGACGCCCATGCCGAAGAGAGTGCGCGGCTTGAAAAGAAGCGAAGAGAGCGAGTCCCAGTGAAGGAACAGCTCCGCAAGTACACCATCGACGGATGGTTTGATGAGTGACCAAAGAGAGACCAGCAAATGCAGTGGATCGGCCTTTGTCCATCTCGTGATTTGAGACTTTAGCACGCAATGACACGAATCAAAGTCATTTTGCTGGGGGCGCACCGAGGAGCCTAATCGCGCCTGCACTTACTTCGATGAGGCGAACGGACTATCAGAATTCGATTGATCGTTGCCCGTTGCTCTAATGTCAGAGCTACTGTGAATGCCTGTAAGCTAAGCAACAAACACAATGGACCGCCACTGCCCTTGAAATATGAATAGTAAAGACGAGAGCCCTTGGTTATTGGTCGATGAGGCTGATGATGAGGTTATAGTCGGAAATAGAGCCGGTTTGATTGCCTTGCGCGAGAAAATCGATGGCGTTCTGGGTAATTCAGCGGAAGATCCAGCTATCGGTTTCGATGACACCAATATTGACCGAGTCATTCTGGAAACGAAGGAAAGGTATTTGGGAGCTAGAAGCTCTCACCAGGAAACGTTTGGTCAAAAAATCGCGGGGCTTCTACTTGCTCTATGGTTCGTGGTTTTGCCATTCGTTGCCATAGGCCTTACCGTCTATCTTTTGTTTTTTGACGAAGCAGATTCTGATTGCATTTTATCATCGCTTCCTATGCACAGATGCACGAATAATGTACTACCAATTGAGCCAGGATAACGCTGACATGTTGGTAACTGGACGAGCCTCGGGCAAGTCGTTGATACGGTGAACTAACCCATGTCGTCTCAAACCACCCGCCAGCGCCCAACTCGACACTGGCTGTTACTGACCGCTGTGTTACTTCTGCTGGGGTGTCAGTCGACGGCTCGGCAATCACAAACCGATACTGACTCAACCATTCCACTTGATCACCTGCCTGCACTTGCTGGCGATTACTTTCAGTTCCATTCCCGCGCCGTTGGTCGGCCGTTTCATATCTATGTGAGCCTGCCGGAAGGATACGACGCATCCGAGAGCAGGGAGTATCCGGTCATCTACTTGCTCGACGGCGACTCATTGTTCCCGATTTTGGCCACGAATCATCTGTTCCTCAATTACGATGAGGGTTTGCCGCCAGCGATCATCGTCGGAATCGCATACGGTTCATTCGATCCGGCAATCAACAAACGTGGGTTCGACTTTTCTGCGCCGGCAACTGACGCAACTAACGAACAAGGCGGCGCGCCGATTTTTTTGTCATTCTTAGAGTCGGAGCTGTTGCCAGAGGTGGAAAGCCGCTATCGCGCCGACTCATCTCGACGCGTGCTGTTTGGTCAAAGCAGAGGCGGATACATGGTTCTGTACTCGGCATTTGTCGAGCCCGACATGTTCTGGGGCAGAATCGCCAGCAACCCAACATTTGACCCCGGTCGCGCATTGTTCTTTTCCGAGCCTGCGCCATCATCCCGGACAGATCTGGGATTGGTCGTTACGAGCGGCTCTCGCGACAGGCCTCAGCTTCGAGACGCTGCGGCAGCATGGTTTGATATCTGGCGAGACCGTGCAGGCACGCCATGGGCCGTCAAGACGGCTACAATTGAAGGCGGAACGCACGCGGCCAACAGCACGGATAGTTATCGACTGGGTATGCTTTGGTTGTTTGGGCATATACTGGCAGATTGAGGCGCCCCTCGGATGGATACTGAGTAGAAACTGTCCAACACGCAGCAGCGCACCAGCGACGCGGTGTTTGACACTTATTGGGGAGGGCTTATGTTTGATCACGTCGTATTCGGAGTTAGCGACTATGAGGTGAGCAAGGCGTTTTTTCTGAAGGTGCTTGCGCCGATTGGTATAACCGTGGTCTCGGAGGGTGAGCTAGGCATTGAGCTTAGCTCAGATGGGAAATCGTCACTTTGTATTCGTCGAATCGAAGAGAAGGCTGCGCATCTTCATCTAGCGTTTGTGGCCAGCCGTCGAGATCAGGTTGATGAGTTTCATCGTTTAGCGTTGGAAGCAGGCGCCCAGGACAACGGGGCACCGGGCCTGCGCCCAAACTACAGTGGAAAGTACTATGCGGCTTTCGTAATTGGTCCAGACGGGCACAATATCGAGATGGTGTGTCATGAAGACCAGACTTAGGGAAGCTATGATTAATTCGAATGCGGCTCAAGCGTGACCTAAAGCGTGTAGCTGCCAGGGTGAGCCATCGTCGATGCACGGTGGCGAGGAGGGATGATGCCAAATTTTAGCCAACGCTTGCTGACGGCAGGCATGTTGCTGTTTCTTTTGGGGCTGTTTTCCGGCCTTGTTATCGCTGAAATGCCGAACTCACGAATGGGGCTTGCCGCGCACCTTGAAGGCGTGATGAACGGCATGTTTTTGATCGCTGCAGGGCTGGCCTGGAAGAGAATGTCGCTTACCACTTTTCAGGAAAAGCTCGTCTATTGGCTGCTGCTCTACGGCTCGTATGCCAATTTCGCCCTGATTCAATCTGCATCTGTGCTGGGTACCAGCGAGATGACGCCCATCGCCGGCGAGGGGTACACGGGCTCAGCGATGGCGGAGCTTTTGGTGAATACAGGCCTGGTGTCGGTTGCACTGACGATGATCACGGCTGTTATCTTGATGCTTGTTGGGCTGGTCAGGTATAGAAGTCGGGACTGAGCGCTAAATCCGCCCCTTGATAAACAGGGTGTTGCAATAGTCCGTCCTGGATTAGCGACAGCCTCTAAAGGTGAGGGCACCGTAGCGAAGGAAGCGGCAGAAAAATGACTGGCAGCCGACTGTGGCAGGCAAAATGCATGCAAAACATCGTACACTTTAACTCACCTGAAAATGACCGGAGAACAATCCTATGAGCATGAACCCAGTGGGCTGGTTTGAGATCTACGTAGACCAGATGGACCGAGCGAAGCAATTCTATGAAACCGTGCTTGGGGTCAAGCTGGAACAGCTCAACGACCCGACTGACTCCGGCGTGCAGATGTGGTCATTCCCTTCTAATATGGAAGGCTACGGCGCAAGCGGCGCTCTGGTGCAGATGGACGGTTTCTCGGCTGGTGGCAACAGCACGCTGGTCTACTTCTCTTGCGAGGACTGCGCCACCGAAGAAGCACGAGTCGAGCAAGCGGGTGGCAAGGTACAGCAATCCAAGTTTGCGATTGGTGAGTACGGTTTCTGTGTCCTGGCCATCGATAGCGAAGGCAATATGTTCGGGCTGCACTCACAGCGTTGATGGCTGGCTACACCATTGATTCTGCAACGCCTGGCAAAGAACATACGTAAACAGGATTGGTTCGCTGTTTCCATCGAGTTTGTGTTGGTGATCGTTGGTGTTCTGATCGCCTTGCAGGTCGACAACTGGAACGACGAACGCAACGCCAGGCACAAGGAACTGCTGCTGTTGGATGCCATGCGCGCTGAGCTGGCCGACGATCTTCAGAACATGCGGGATGGGGCTGGTCAACGACTGGAAGTTGTTCGGCGAGGCAAGGCGCTGGTCGCTCATATCGATGCCAAGCATCCCTACGACTCAGCACTTGATGCCGAGTTTGGCCTGCTCTATCGGACCTACACGTTCGTCGTTAACCGCGCCGCCTACGAGAATTTGAAAGCGCAAGGTGTCGACATGATCAGCGATTCGCGACTCAGGCACGCGATCGTCAGCTTGTATGAGGAAGACTATCGAAACCTGGACTACATCATTGAAGTCGAGCGCGAAATCATCCTGGACATCTTGCGCCCGCATTTTCTTGCACACTTCAGGGATTTACGGTTCGGCCTGTCTGCAACCCCAGTCGATTATGAGTCGCTGATCGAGAACGAACTGTTCCGCAACGCCCTGGACTACCGTATTGAGGCCTTGCGGCAGGCAGACATTCCGCGGTTCCGTGAAATCGGCGCAAAAATTGAATCGGTCATCGAGATAATTGACCTGGAACTGGACTCGTCGTCATAGCACCAAAACCGTGGTCGCCCCTATTTCTGATTTGCATTCCAGAGGACACGCATTGAAACACTGTCGTACACGATACTGGTTTGGTCAGCTTCGCACGCTTGCTGTTCTGATCGTCTGGCCCATAGACAGCGCTCTCGCCGACGAGCCTGTACCCGAGTTGTCAATAGAACAACTGGAACCGGGCCTGTTTTTGCACCGCTCATACAAACAGGTTGAGGGCTGGGGGTTGGTCGGTTCCAATGGACTTGTTGTCGTCGATGATGCAAAGGCATTGATTATAGATACGCCGTGGTCGGCAGCCGACACCGAACAGCTCATCGACTGGATCGAACAGCAAGACCTGGCTGTATTGGGCAGTATTTCTACCCACTGGCACGAAGATAGAACCGCAGGCATCGCGACGCTCAATGATAAGACCGTCCCAACCCATGTCTACACCATGACCAACCAAAGGTTGCAACAGAAACAGTTGCCATTGGCGAGCGACGCTTTTTCGACGCCTGTATTCACGTTGGCCGAGGGTCTGGCTGAGGCCTACTACCCTGGACCGGGGCACACGCCCGACAACATCGTCGTTTGGCTGCCAAAATCGAAGACGTTGTTTGGTGGATGTCTGGTTCGTAGCGTCGAGTCAAAGGGGCTCGGGTACACCGGCGATGCCGTGGTCGATCAATGGAGCCAGTCGATTCAGAACATCCTTGCCCGCTACCCGCATTCCGAACGGGTGGTACCTGGTCATGGCAAGGTGGGCGGCAGCGAGCTTCTGAATCACACATTCCAGCTTTCAGAAGCTGCGAATGGACCGGACTCTTAAACCGCCATGAAGCGCCTGCTCGTCAATGCACTGTTATTGATACTTTCAACCACGATTTGCCTGATCGTGCTGGAACAAGGCTACCGCGTGTACCTTTTTGGCGGAGCCAGCTTTTCCGTTGAAAAAGTCGACTCTGTCAGCGGCATTGGCGTTTCTGGCCTGATCAAGCCATCAAACAACTCGGAAATCATCTACGAACTCAAACCAAACCTGGATACCTATTTCAAGCTGGTCGAATTCCGCACAAATTCACACGGGCTTAGAGATCAGGAATACAGCTACTCCAAACCGGAAAACACAATTAGAGTTGCGGTCATTGGTGACTCCTTCACGATGCCAGCTGGCGTTGCAATTGAGGATGCCTTTCACTCATTACTTGAGGAGCGCTTCACCAAAAGATCGCAACAGACAACGTACCAGTTCATCAACTTCGGTGTAGGCGGTTATAACCTCAGGCAGTACCTTGCAACCCTGAAGTCCAGAGCATCTGCCTATGACCCCGATTTGATCATCATCGGATTCTGCCCCGCAAATGACCATGAGGTACCACTGGAGTCAATTTTTTCTCAACCCTATCAGGTGAAGCCAAAGGTTAGTCCGTTTTACAAATCTTTCGTCCTGAGCAAGATTAGAAGCCTGACCAAAGCCAGGCAGGACAAGGAGAGTCGTCCTATATTCGATGCCGAACAACAGAGTTATATCAACGCTACTTTGTCCGAGATGAGCGCGTATGGCGTGAGGCGAAATGTTCCCGTCGTCATTACCTACCTAAGCCATCAGTTTGACCAAACCTATGCCAATGCCCTGGAGAAACTAGCACTCGACAATGGTCTTTTGTTCGCCAATGTCAGCGCGCCTTTCGCGGGTGTTGATGTTCGCGACTACAAGATCTACCCCACCGATTCGCATCCCAACAAGGAAGCCCACAGGCTGTTTGCCAATGAGTTATTTACCTATCTGAGCCCGCTTTTGCAGCAAGGTGATCAAGCCATTGAGACTGAGCAGTCAGGACAATAAATTTCGCGGCTCCAGATGACTAATCCTGATGTGCGTGTCATTGTGATGGTGGTGCAGAGAGCAACTGTTGAAAATCGGGACGGAACAATGGCGAAAGTACTTGGCTTGGGCGGGATTTTCTTCCGATCACGCGACCCCAAGGCGTTAGGCGAGTGGTACCAAAAGTGGTTGGGCGTGCCGTTCGCTCACCCGCACGGGGCTTCACTGCTACCGGCATCAATGCCAGAGGGCAGCCTCACCGTCTGGGCGCCGTTTGCAAAAGATACCGACTACTTCGGCGCTGCCACGCAGACCTTTATGTTCAACCTCATCGTTGATGACCTTGATGGTGCACTGAGCCAGGTCAAGGAGGGTGGGGCCAAACTGGCTGGAGATATTGAAGAATATGAGTATGGTCGATTTGCCTGGTTTATCGACCCCGACGGCAACAAGGTTGAACTGTGGCAACCTTAAGTCCACCAAACAACAGTCTGCTCAAAGGCAAGTCACGCACCTTTTGAGTAGGATAGGGGTATGTCTATCGCCCTCACCAAGCCCAGCATAGAGTACAAAGCCAGTTATGAGGCCTACATCGCCGAGTTGGCCGATGAAGAGCGATACCCGTTCCCTCTTGACTATCCACACCAGGATTTTCCCGCGCTGCTACAACGCCTGGAAGATTTGGCCAACGGCGTCAACCTGCCCAGCGGCTATGTTCCCAGCACAACCTATTGGCTGATCAAAGACGACGATCTGATTGGTGTCTCCAATTTGCGCCACTTTCTGAACCCCGCATTGGAGCAATCTGGTGGCCACATAGGATTGGGTGTTCGACCGTCACATCGCCATGCCGGTATTGGCAAAACGTTGATGGCGCTGACCATTGCTGAGGCACGCAAACGCGGAATTGGTGATATCCACATCCACTGTTACAAGAACAACCCCGCCTCGGCTCGACTTATCGTAGCCAGTGGTGGAAAGCTACATTCCGAGGTAGGACACGCGCCCAGCATTGTTCAACGATACGTTGTCCCGGCCGCGTCGCGCTGAACCTATGGCCAAGAGCATCTTTTACAAACTGTTTGGATTGCGCAAATTGCCAGCGGCAATACGATCCCAACTGCAAAACGAAGGCATTGTCTTCGACCAGGAAGGGACCAGTTGCGCGCTCAGCTTTCGCAATTTCCGTGGCCCACGCAACGCTTCGTACCGGGGATGGGAAGGGGGTCATTCCGGCAGCCTGGTCATTTCGCGACAGACGTTCTACGTGCAATTTCCCTATATGCTGGTATGCAACAAGCCCATCGACTTTGCGGTGAAGCATATTGAACTGGACCTGAAGAGTGACGGCGAACTGATGATGAAATTCGACGTTGAGCGACTTTTCGATGACGCGACCGGCGAGCTGACTTGCCTGTGGCGTACAACAAACGCTGCTGGCATACGGGCGCATTTGCAGTTTGTTGCGCGCAGGTGATGACAAGCCGCCTGCAGTCCCAGATCGCGATTCGAGTAACTTCCATCAACTAACAATGTAATTAAAGCCATGCCCAACACTGCTACAGACCAGGAAATTGCCGCCGCCAAGGCTTACGAGACACTTCATGTGCCCGCACTGTTTCAACAATGGGCGCACAAAGTGGCCGCGGCAGCCAGCATCAAAAGTGGGGAGCGCGTTCTCGACGTCGCTTGCGGGACCGGTGTTTTAGCCCGCGTCGCGGCCTCACATTGCGGTGATGATCATCTGGTGGCTGGCCTCGATGCTGCCGCGGGGATGCTGGCCGTTGCCGCCAAGAAATCACCAAACATCAAATGGCAGCACGGCCTGGCTGACGCCCTTCCCTACGCCGATGGCACCTTCGATGCGGTTGTCAGCCAATTTGGCTTGATGTTCTTTCCGGATCGATCGGCGGCCTTGTCCGAAATGCGGCGAGTATTGGTCCCAGGCGGTCGTTTCGCCGTTGCGGTATGGGAATCGTTGGACAGATCGGACGCCTATCCGGCGCTGGTCGAGCTGCTGCAGAGCCGAGCCGGCGAGGCGGCGGCCAATGCACTTCGTGCGCCGTTTGTCCTCGGCGACCGACAGGCGCTGAAGGCGCTTTTCAAGCAGGCTGGCTTTGAGTCGGTGCAGGTGGAAACGACAACAGGGATAGCGCGATTCCCAAGCATTCGCGTCATGGTCGAGGCTGACCTGCGGGGCTGGTTACCTGTAATGGGTGTCCATCTGGAAGAACCACTGATTGATCAAATTCTCGTCGAGTCAGAGGAAATATTGAGACCCTATGTCTTGTCGGACGGTACCGTTCAGTTCGATTCACCTGCACACATTGTGACCGGCCGCAACACCCACTGACCCAGTTGGAACCAGAATAGGGACATCACACTATTGCAAATTCTCGGTGCTATCTTGATCGTCTCCGGCGGCCACGGCTTGATCATTGGAGAAATCCCCTGGTCTTTTGAGCTTGGGCCAGGAAAATCAGGTGTGGACATCGACCTCACGCCGGACGCCTTGAAGTTTCGACGACAGGGTACCTTCACGGGCACGTGGGTACGACCGGTTTGCGGTGCAGCAATGGCGATCGGCTTGCTCCTGGTTTTCATTTTCACCGGTGACACCGTTGTAATCTCGCTCTGATCAGATAGCGGGCTGCACGTCTTCGGCCCGTTGTTGGGCCGTACCCCACGCTCCGGTGTTGAAGTCCGGTTTGCCCAAGATCGAACCGATTGGCAGTTTCATTCGTATACCTCTTGTTCAGAACAACTGAGGTGAAATTGCGATGCGAACAAAATTGGCGACCCTGTGTATGGCCATGAGCATTTCGTCAGCTGTCGCTGGTCCGACGGTGATACCAACGGTCGAAGGCCAGATTGGCGAGACTCTACCGGCCGGTGATCAGATCAATGGTGTTCGTTTTGAGGCCATGGCGGGCCCACCAGGCAGCGTCTTTATCGGTGGTCTGATAGACCCGTCGATGGCTGCAATGGAGTACAACTTCACTACCGACACCATGAATACACCTCGGAACCCCATACTTCGAGGTTTTTTCAGCGACCCTTTCGCCATGATTGGGCCTGCCAGGCCTGGTAGCGCTGTCAACCTCAATGGCGATATCGTTGCGTTCTCGTTCGCTGTAGACGGTTCAATGGCTGAGACCATGCAAGTCCGCTTGCAGACCTTTGACCAGACCGGAATGCAGTGGGTGGATGTACCGATCGATACGGTACCGACCTTCCCATTCCCAGACACTGCCGTTAGCCAAACCAACGTCGCGATCGACAATATGCAACGGACCACGGTGGTTTTCACCGAATTCGCAATGGGTGTTCCCAGAGTCCGCGCACAACGCATTGATGGCTTGACCGGCACTCCCATTGAGCCTGCATTTACGGTCAACGCGGCCGCTCTGCAACCAGATATCGCGTTGCTTGACCCTTCCGGAAACCGTTTGATTGTGCCCAGCATCGGACCCTCTGGGGTGCAGGGAAATATCGTCGACTTTTCTGGAGGTACACCCGTCATCCTGCCAACCTTTGGCGTCAATACATCCACCGACCCTTTCCTCGAAGGGCCTGTAGTATCAAGCAACCCAACGACCGGCGAGTTCACGATCGCCTGGGACGCGATCTCAGGAGACAGCGGCAACCCGGTTGATGTTCGAGCTCGTCGTTTTGACGCTATGGGCAACCCGGTCGGCAACGACTTTGTAGTCAATGAAACGACGGCGGGCGGACAAGGCCAGGTTGGGCTGGCAACGTCACCTCTAAACAACCACACGATGGCGGTCTGGGCCAGCGATCAATCCTCCAATCCGAACAGCGAACTGGACATTTTTACACGCGTTTTCGACGCCAACGGCAATCCAATCACCGGTGAAATACAGGTCAACAGTGACGACCAAGGCAGCCAGGATCGACCCGTCGTGCGTTTCCTACCGACCACCAACTCTCAAGGCAGGCCCGAGGCGGCGGTAGTGTGGCGAGATACCGAGCAAGGCAGCGCCACGCCTCGGGGTACTGGAGTCGGGTACAAATGCTTTTCTGTTGGTCCGACTGAGTTCGAGAATATCTTCGCCGATGGCTTCGAGTCTGGTGACACCAGTAGTTGGTGTGCATCTCCGGACCCATGATGCTGACGTTTGCTTGACTGCCTGGGGCGTGGTAGAACGAGGTCTGTGTCGAACCAGCGAGCCACAGGTGAGCCGCGACTCGGACCAACAACTCCTTACCCGAATGGTGCAGGGGAATGAAGATGCACTGGGCTGCTTGTACGACCGGTACGCAGGCGAGTTGCTCGGCTATGCGATTGTGCTGTTTGGTGGCTCAAAACCACGAGCTGAAGACCTGGTTCATGACTTGTTTATTGAAGCCTGGAACCGGGCGAGTACGTATACGCCCAGTCGTGGCAGTGTTCGCAGCTGGCTCTACGTTCGTTTGCGAAGCCGAGCAATTGATCGGCTTCGCAGCTATCAGCGTGCGGCCGCTTCTCGATTGATTGCCTTTGACGATGAACAGGCGACGGGCATAGAAAACGAAACGGTAGATTTCGACATGATTAGAAATGGATTCATTGACCTCAACGACGACCAGCGCCAGGTCCTGATGCTGGCCTATTTTCGTGGCCTTACCCAGTCGGAAATTTCCACAGTGTTGGGTATTCCTATGGGCACCGTAAAATCCAGAACATCAACGGCCCTCAGCAAGCTCAGGCTGCTATTGGATGAATCGCATGACTGAACACACCACCCTGCTGGCCTATGCCCTCAATGCCTTGGAAGACGATGCGAACCGGGCTATTGAGGCTCGCCTGAAAAGCTCAGCGGAGTTACGCCAGGCCCTGGCGCATCTGCAACATCGCTTGTTCGAGCAGACCGAGAGTCGGTGTGAGCAGCCGGCAGCATCACTCAAGCAGCGGCTACTCGAATCAATTGGTGCTTCGAATCCATTCGCCTGCTTTGCCATCCGCGTTGCTGCGTTCCTGGATCTAACGGTCGCCGACACCTCGAACATGCTTGACCAATTGGCCGATTCCGAACACCCCAAATGGCAGCAATCGCCAACACTGGGGGTGCGTACATTGCCGCTAGAGGCGGGTGCACGCTTGTCTGGTGCACATTGCCTGGCCATGGAACTGATGCCCGGCGCGACACTTCCCGCACACCGCCATGCGGCGAATGAGTGGGGCTTTGTCCTGCAAGGCACGATTCGAGAGAACGAGCTGCGTCAATATGACGCCGGTGACATGGTATGCAAACCAGAAGGCAGCGAACATGCATTCACTGCGCTCGGGCCCAATCGAGGCTTGCTGATCGTAGTACTGGAGGGGCCTGTCAAGTTCCTGGAAAACCCCAACACGTTGTGAGGTTGGCCAACAATACCGCTAGTCGGGGTGAATGAATCGCGAAAGTTCGTGGCTATCTGCCGGCAGCTGACGACGCGCAATTGTAGCCGCCAGTTCGAAATAGACTCTGGCTTCATCGTTGCGGCCACGGTGGCGCAAGAACTCGGCCAAAGAGAGTTGCAAGTCGGCCACTCGCAGCGTCTCTTCGGTACCCTCCTGCTGGTGCAGTGCCAGGGCCTCGCGAAACAATGACTCGGCAGCCGCTGCATCATCCATCGCGGCTAGAACGCGGGCATGCGTTGCCAACCCGGAAGCCATCATCGGATTGTCACGCCCAAAAACGTCTTCTCGAAGTGCCAGGCTTTCTGTTGAAAGCTGCAAGGCACTGTCGATCTGGCCCAGGTCCAGTTGTAGATTAGCCATTGCGGCCAAGGTATTGGCCAGGGAAGATGAGTTCCAGTTATTGGCACGTTTGATCTCTAGCGCCTCGGTCGACGCTGCCAGCGCTTCCTGCAGCCGATCTTGGTTGCGCAACGATAGCGACAGGTTGTGCAGCGGCGCGGTGACGCGGATAGTGTCGACACCTCCCGCTTGCCGGTGCATGGCAATTGACTTTCGCAACAGTTGTTCGGCGTAAGCGTACTGACCCAACTCATTTTCCAACAAGCCAACGTTGTTGTATGAATCGGCCAGGTCATGGTCGACAACACCCTGTTGCTCGCGGATATCCAAGGCTCGAAGAAGTAGGGGTTCAGCCTGACGGGGTCGCCCGAAGCGCCGGTGAATGTTGCCGAGCCGATTGAGCGTGTCTGACAGTTCAGGTCCGGCTGGGTCTGCGTATCGCTCGCGCAATACCAGCGCCTGGGTCAGCATCTCGGTGCCGCGCTGGTCATCGCCAAGGTTGGCGAATGCAAGGCCAACGACATGCAGCAACTGGGCACGCGTTAAAGGCGCCGTCGTAAACTCTTCGTTGAGTCGACCGGCCGCGGCCTCGAGCAGGTCGCCAGCACTGAGCTTGGACGGGTCGCCTTCTCGTGGATCGGAATGCGCAAACAGCTCAATCAAGAAGTCCGTCGTTTCATTGGCCACAGCCGCCTGCCGCTGCGCAACATCCCGTTGCTGAGCCAATTGCCGCGCCTGCCAGGCCATGGTGCTACTAAAGCCAATGAGCAGCGCCACAATCAGGGCGGTCGCGCCAACGCCAAACGGGTGGCGGCGAGCGAACACTGACAATCGGTATACAGTAGAGTCAGGCTGCGCCAGCACCGGTCGCCTTTGTAGCCACCGATTGAGGTCATCGGCCAGTTGCGCCACCGACTGGTAACGTCGATCAGCTTGCTTGTGCAGTGCTTTCATGACAATGCAGTTGAGGTCTTGCTGGCGCGCGTTGGCGCTGGCTAGCGGTGGCGACGGCAAGAACTGACAAACCACACGTTCAACATCGCTTGGGCGTGTCGTGGTGAACTGGTACGGGCGATTTCCTGCAGTCAACTCGTACAACAACACCCCCATTGAGTAAATATCGCT
>BQJN01000083.1 GCA_021604725.1 Lysobacteraceae bacterium
AGTGCCTTAACGGCACTCGGCGCCGGCGAACGACGGTACATGGATGTACCGGCTGGGACCTCCTACGAAGCTTAGTCGCCTCGCCATGGATGGCTACTCCGCGCCTACCCAACCCTCGGCCCCACCTGTGCCCACAACCACGCCGCAGGTGGCGAACACCCGCACGGCCGTCCACAGTTGGCCGCCGTCACGCAACGGACTACACACATCAATAGTTGCGAAGCGCTTGCTTGACTTTGCCTCTGGAATCCGGGTCCAGGCCCGGAATCAGGTGTGGAGTCAAGACGGGCTCAGTTTATATTAAGAATCTACCCGCGACTGACTACTCTTGGGCGGCGAGGGTAATGCTCTAAGCACCAATAGGCGGCAAGCGCCTTAACTATCCAGCCCCTTTGGCAAGACCCGTACCAATTTCTTCTTTAGCGCCGCCTTGGCTCTGTAGAGCAGCCTCGAAAGTTCCGCTGGCGTTAAGTCATAAAGCCGACAAATCTGATCGCGCTCCAGTTCATCAACGTAGTAGGCAACCAGGATGTCGCGGTGTTTTTTTCGAAGCTTTTTGAGAACACTGTGCACCGTGGCCGAAGTAAACCTTGAGTGTTCCGCCATCCACCTGGGTGGAGCGACATCAATCAAATCGCTTTCTCGCAGAACGTCATGATCGCGATGACCTTCCTTGCGACGCGCATTATTCGCTACATTTCGGGCGACGCCGATAATCCAGGACGTAATCTTGTTCGGGTCATTCAAGCGGCCGTTGCGCAGGGACTCCAACACCAATTGCAAGGTGTCTTGCACCAGGTCTTCAGGCGATACCGCGCCGTTGGCATGCCACCTGGCCCCAAAGAACGCCCACAACCCGGCGGAATACCGTTCGACCAGTTGGCTCTCGGCATCGCGGTCTCCCTGCGCAATGCGTTCGACCAGTTCGGTTGGCGGACTCTCTTTGTTCACTGGTTGTTCTTTGATCCGGACGTTCTACATGTTGCCGAGGCAAACGAAACACCACAAACAAGCGCCCCAACTCTTTGAAATTATTGGTGAGGCTACTTGATTCCACAAGCTCCATTCTGGTTAAAACCGGACTCAAAGTCCCGGCCCATCATGCCCCCAGAGCCGACATGAGAAAGGCAATCGCCTCTCGCCTTGCATGGTTGAACCATAACACTGCGAAATTGGCTTTGCCGGATTATTTTGCCAGAACGAAGCGAGCCGCGTTTGCTTATCACTAGGTTTATCGACTAGCTGTCATCCATGACATACCCAGTCACCGCGCGGGGACTCGAGTTGAGTTTGAATAGCGTCTACTGGTGCGTAATGTGTAGCAGCCGACTGATCAGTGGCTGGTTCCTGTCAATCAATCATGCGTTTCGATGCCGCTTGACCTGGTTTGCTCTCCACCCGGCATGTTCGGCGACAGGCAACGACTCCCTGTCGTCGTCCACTGGCAGGTCGTGGCGCAAAGCCTCATGCATCACCGCCACCAGTTGCTCAGCACGCACCACATACCAGTAATACTCGGGAGGTAGCTCTGTGACGCCTTGCTCTGAATAACCGGGCCATTTACGCAAATCATGCAATGCCCTTTGTGCTTCAAACACAAGCTCAAGCTTGGCGTCATAGCTTAAGCCCATGGAATGCTCACCGGTCTCCACCACTGCTGAATACGCTCGGCTGACAAAGCGAAAATCCTTGATGATGAATTCGGCAATATCGCTGGTGGTAAATATTGTGTGCATTACTGAACTGCGCAAAAATCCTAATTCCCTATGTAGTTAGTGTCTCCAACTACTGGAATCTCCGCTTTTTTTCTCAATCTGACTGTAAATTGCCTGATTCTCAGACCAAACTCCACGCCTGTTTGTTGGTAAAAAAGAAGGCAAGAAGGTCCGCATTGTGGGTACTATAGCGCCGGTATGAACACCACAAACAACAGCCCGCAGGCCGCTCAGATGGCCGATGAATCCATGGTGCGTTGCTTGCATGCACAAGCCCTGGCAATTTGGCCTCAGGAACAACCGCTCCTTCGGGCCTACAACGTAGGGTTGCATCCGAAAATCCTTGATATGGGCTGTGGCACCGGCGAGGTGACACACCGGCTGTCCGAGATATGGCCAGGATGTCAGATTGATGGCGTTGACCTGATCCAGTCGCACCTCGATCTGGCAGAAAAACTGGCGCGTGACGTCAGCATGAACGCGACGTTTCATTGCGAAGATGCGTACTCCGTGGCGTTACCTGAAAACGCCTACGATCTGGTGGTGTGTCGACACTTGTTGCAAGCAATACCGGACCCAAAAAGCCTGCTGGCTCGGTTTCAGGGCTGGCTACGTCCGGGTGGCCAAGTTCACATCCTGGCAGAAGACTATGGCCTGATGCACTTCCACCCAACAACCGTGGACCTCGATCGGTTTTGGCGAGAAGGCCCGTGGAAATTTGCCGAACTGATCAATACCGACCTCCGCTCGGGCAGAAAGGTGGGCACCTGGCTGGCGGAACTGGGCTTTCAGGACATTGCGGTTTCCTACCTGACGATCGATAGTTTTCGGGTCAAAACGCACACCCTCAAACAAATATTCCAGGCCTGGGCAGATGGCTTTAGTCAATCCATCGTCGATCACACAGACTTTAGTCGTGAAGAGGTCGCCCAGGCATGGAACGACATACAAAGCTGCCTGGACGACCCCAATGGCTATGCGGTTTGGCATGTGCCCATCTGGACTGCCCGCAAATGAACGGAACAGTTCACCATTTGCCATTGGAAATTCGATTCCTGCGGCAGCTGGCCAAACGCTTGCATGAGTACGGTGCCGCTGCTTACCGCATCGAAGGGGCCATCCGCGCTGTCAGCGACAAACTGCGTTTCGATTGCGACGTATTTTCCAACCCCACGTCAATCCTGCTGTCATTCCGGCCCGCGGGTAGCGATGAAGATGACACCCTGCCATCGCAAATGATTCGGGTCGCTCCAGGAGGAATTGACCTTGGCAAACTGCGCTTCGTCGACGAGGTGTCTGAGAAGGTTTCGTCCGGGGAAATGAGCATTGCCCAGGGCTATCATTTGTTGAAAGCTGCACCTTACCTTCTGGCGCAGCCGAAAATGCTGCCCCAGGTGCTGGCATGGGGTGGCGTTGCCTGTTCGGTGACTGCAGTACTGGGTGCCGGTTTGCAGTCAGTAATCGCCGCTGGCGTTGTCGGGACTGTGATCGCCATATTGGATCAGACCCTAGGCAAGAAACTGCGCCCATACGGCAGCTGGGAACCCATTGCCGCCTTCACTGCGGCCGTGATGACTGCGTTGTTCGCTAGCCAATTCCCGGTCGAGGCCTCTATCGTCAACCTGGCAGCCATTCTGATCATGGTTCCCGGACTGGGATTGACCATTGGAGTCAACGAACTGACCACCGAACACCTGGTCTCTGGTACGGCGCGGTTGGCAGGTTCGGTGGTGGTCTTGCTGCAGTTGGCGTTTGGCGTGGTCATCGGAACTCAGTTGGTGGGTGCCTTTGTGTCGTCGATGCCGCTTGATAGCGCCATCACCCTTGTTGATTGGAGTTTCTGGCCGGCCATACTGGTCAGTGCTTTTTCGTTTGGTGTCCTGTTTTGTGTCGATCGCAGGGATTTCCCAATCGCCATGTTGGCCGCCGTCATCAGTTTTGTTGTTTCGCGCTACGCCGAGCCCTACTTGTTTGGTTCACTCAACGTTTTCGTGGCCGCGTTGATCATCGCTGCACTGTCCAATGGCTATGCGCGGTGGCAAAACCGGCCAGCCATGATTGTGCGCCTGCCCGGCATCATTGCATTGGTACCCGGTAGCGTGGGCTACAACTCGCTGAGTCTAATGTTCGCCAACGACACATTGCTTGGCATTGAAATGACCGCCAAACTATTGGTGATATTGGCCAGTCTGGTCGGTGGCCTGGCCATCGGCAACTCGCTGGTTCCACCGCGCAGGTATTTGTAATGGCCATAAGCTTTCAGGACATCATTGACTTCTGGTTCGACGAGATCGAGCCAAAAAAGTGGTTTGTAAAAGATGCAACGTTCGATCAGTTGTTGATCGACAGGTTTTCACAGGTACACCGTCAAGCAGCAGCCTGTGAGCTATGGCAATGGCGCGCTGAACCGTTGGGGCGCTTGGCTGAGGTCATCGTTCTCGACCAGTTTTCTCGCAATATGTTCAGAGGCAAGCCGGCCTCGTTCGCCTTCGACACAATGGCACTAACGTTGGCACAGGAAGCTGTGGCCAGCGGTGCCGCTACCGAATTGTCAGAGCGCCACCGCTACGTTTTGTACATGCCCTACATGCACAGTGAATCGCCACGAGTTCACGAGGAAGCGGTACGGCTATTTACAACCATTCCCAGCATGGACGGGTTGAAGTGGGAGCTAAAGCACAAGGAGATTATCGATCGTTTCGGCCGTTACCCACATCGCAATGAGATTCTAGGCAGACCATCGACCGTCGAGGAAAAGCAGTTCCTGGCAGGTCCCGGCTCGAGCTTCTAACTTTGTTGACAGTGAACGACGCTTCCATCTCAATGCCTGCCACATCCGAATTGGCCAAGAATGACCAGCAACTGAAATTGCCGTCGACCTGTGACGCATTGATCATCGGCGCTGGCGTGATTGGGCTAATGAGTGCCATCCGCTTGCGAGAAGCCGGCCTATCCGTGGTTCTTTGCGACCAGAAGCACATTGGTGCCGGCAGTTCCTCAGGCAACATGGGGATGATTACACCAAGTCATGCGCCACCGCTGACTCGGCCGCAAACTATTGCACTCCTGCCTAAAGCATTGCTCAGCCCCAGTGCCCCGGTTCGCATCAAAATGCGATTCAACCGGCAGTTCCTTGGCTTTGCTGCGCGTTTTCTTCGATCCTGCACAAACGCGCACTTTCAACATGCCGCATCGGCTTGCCATCAGCTACTGATCCGGTCCCGCGCCTTGTATGAGGAACTGGCCGAATCACTTCCAGATAGTTTTGAGTGGACCACGCGAGGCCTTCTGACCGTATCGTCGCATTCGCGATCACGCCAGGATTTTGATCAGGAAGTCGAATGGCTAAACAGCTTGGGGATTGCACCGAGGTGGCTGAGCCGCGATGAAATGTACGCCATTGCGCCGGCGCTTTCAGACAATGTCGCCAGCGGGTGGCTTCACGAACGAGACGCGCACCTCAAACCCGACCGCCTGTTGCAGGCTCTGCTCAACAGAGCCCTATCCATTGGAGTACAGATCAGCGACAACACCGCCGTTGAGCTGTCAAAGATGCATCGTACCGACACCACCGTTACCTTGAACCGACAACCACTGCGTGCTGGGAACATCGTGGTGACGGCCGGTGCCTGGACCCCAGCGCTGTTGGGCAACCTGATGCGTCATCTGCCAATCGAGGTAGGCAAAGGCTACAGCTTGACGTCCCCTGAGCCACTCCCCGGTCTTGATCGGCCGCTCCTGCTACACGACGCGTCCGCCGCAATTACACCGTGGGCTTCATCGTGGCGTGTTGGCGGCACCATGGAGTTCTGTGGCCAGGATCCAAGCCTCAACAAGGTACGCCTAAACGCGCTCCGCACGGCAGCTAACGATGCGTTGAAAGAACCCATCGGCCTTGAACAGGCTGAACCTTGGGCGGGTTTCAGGCCGATGTCAGCAGATGGCATCCCAGTGATAGGTCGAGTTCCGGGCTGCCAATCTGTATATGTGGCAGCGGGACACAGCATGCTGGGTGTCAGCATGGCCCCGGCCACCGCCGAGTTGGTGAGTGCCCTGGTTTGCGATACCAGCACCGACATCGACCCGCAGCCCTACGACCCAACCAGGTTTTGTTGAAGCCTGTCGATAGACAAAGGTCGTTGACATCAACGGCATTTGGCACGCATCTGGCGACGAACTGACTGCTCATCACGTTCCAGCTTTCGCCCTCGATTTGCATCATAGCCGGCGCGCCGTTCTTCTCGAATCAGGCGAATTCTATTTCGCAGGCGCTCACATTCGTCAGCATTTTGCTGTGCCGGATCAGGGCGCTCTGTACCACGCTGACGCTTCGTCGACGTCGGTGGTTCAGGTATTTCCGGGGACCGGTATGGCAAAAAGCTATTCACCACCCTCACCTGTTTGGGTGTGAAATCATGCGTAGGTCGATCAGTAAATACGCGATTACCGTCAGTATCTACACCCTCATAAATAGCGCCACTGAGCGCCGCGATCAAAATCCATTTCATTGCGAATTCCTCCTTGTGTTGTTCGCTGCGTCATCCTGACCGTTTTAGCGCTGCAAACAAAGAGGAAAAATCCCTCAGGCAATCGGTGAATTTTCCCCCAACTGCACCTCCGGCATCGCGCTTGAGCGGGTATTGGGCAGCGCCATGTCGGTACCACCACGATAGGTGAAAACCAGTGAGTACTTGGTTTTTTGCAACCTATTGGCTCCGGCGGCATGAAGCAGACGACAATGAAAAAACAAGACGTCGCCCGCCGTGAGCTCTACCGTAGCCACTTGATCTTGCAGGCCAGTGTTTATCATCGCCTGCTCCGAAAAGAAGCGCTTTTCGTCGAAGCCTGACTCAGGCAACTGCATGCGATGGCTCCCTGGCACGACGTGTAAAGCGCCGTTTTCCAAGGTTTCATCGCCCAACGCAATCCAAACGCTCACAAGGTTACGCTCAGAAAACGACCAGTAACGAATGTCCTGATGCCAAAGTGTCTTGCTCGAGAAGCCAGCCTGCTTGGTCATCAGGCAATTGTGATGGGCACGACTAAGGTAGATCGGCGGCGCCAATAAATGGCTCAGATGGTCTCTCACATTGGCCGACGTCGCGACCTGGTCCCATGGCTCGCCGCGCCCAAAGGCATCCAACACACGACGTATGGTTCCTCCGCCTTCGGCTCCCCTGCTGACAGGTGCACCGGGGTAGCCAAGATCAGCCTCAAACTCCAAAGGCTCTGCCGCTTGCACATGCATTGCACGCGCAGCCGCCTGCAGCCTCGGTAGCCAATCGAGCATTAGCCCAGGCACCACGGCGTAGCCGCGCTGGTGGAAGCTTTGTTTGAAGCTGTCAGCGTTTACTTGCATCACTGCATTTTCTCACCGTTTGCTCTGCATTCGAACCCCAAAGCAGCATTTGCGCGCAAATTGACGTGGTTTGCATTCCACTCACACCGCATAATCTACCCATGCAGATTGGTGACTTTCATTTTGAGCGGTCCACTGGCGTATTGGAGGGCCCCAACGGGCAGACACAACTACGCCCGCAGGCCGCTGATGCATTGAGCTGTCTGTTGCGCCACGCGCCGAACATCGCGAGCCGTGATCAATTGCGCAAAGCCGTCTGGAAAGATGAATTCACCGTCGACTTCGATACCGGGCTGGCTGCCATCATGGCCGAGCTAAGACGAGCCTTTGGCGATCAAAGCCGCAGCTACATTCAAACCGTGCCGAAACGAGGCTACCGATTGATCGCGCCGGTCAGCGAGGTTCGGTCCGGCGATCGCATTCGTCAGGTCTTGCTGGCATTGGGTGTTGCCTCGGCGCTGGCCGCGCTGGCTCTGATACTGACTTACAATTACTGGCCAAAACAAACGCAACAAATGCCGGCCAGAATCGCGGTTTTGCCATTCGATGACCTGACACAAAGCACTGAAGATGACCGCTTCCGATGGCTGTTGGCCGATGACTTGATCGCCACCCTCGGCCGTTTGCCGGAAAGCCAGGTTGCAGTGGTGGCCAGGACGCCCGTTCGTTTACTTGAGGATCGTGTTGGCCAGGTGGTTGAGCAATTACAAGCCACCCATGTCGTCGAAGGAAGTTATGAAATGACATCTGACTCAAAATGGCGTGTTCGCACTACCGTTTTTGATGTCAACGACGGCGTCATCATTGCCAGTCTTGAACGAGAAGCGGATTTGAGCCAGATCAAACAGCGCGACGAATTGGCGCAGCAGACCGCTGCAGAGGTTGTTCGGGATCTTGGGATGGATGACAATTCCAGCCATGACTGAAGCAAATGCGACCCCTTTGGAGCTTGGAGCTCACACCACCGCCCTGTTCGCCACCCCGGTCGTTCGCTACCAGTGGTCGGATTGCGAGGGATTGAATCAACAACTTCGCACGCTGATTTTGGAGCGTGAGAAGGTTGATCGTGGCGACGCCAAAAACCTGATCAATGGCTGGAGCTCGAGCAAGGACATGACGCGCTGGACCGACCCTGCGACGCACCAACTCATTCAACGCTTCTATCGAGCTGCTCACGGACTGATGCGCGTCGTTGATCCACAAACGGAAAGCCTGCGGCAGCTTCAACTGGAAGCCTGGGCCAATGTTAGCCGAAATGGTGCCTACCATGGTGTGCATAGCCATCCCAACAGTGCGTGGTCAGGTGTTTACTACGTCAGCGTCGGAACACCGGCGGAAGGACACAACGAGTACAACGGGCAGATCGAATTGCTCGACCCGCGTACCGCGGTCGATAGCGTTGCCTACGACGGTAGCCCGTTTACACTTCGCGCCAGAATCGCCCCCGAGCCCGGCATGATGCTGATGTTTCCCAGCTGGCTGAAACACATGGTGCATGCCTTTTACGGCAGCGGTGAACGCATCTCCGTCGCCTTCAACTTCATGCCGGTGTGATTTCGGTCCGTTCTTGGGTCTTATCCCATTTCGTTTCATCCGAAATGGAAATCGACCACGGCGATACGGAATTCACCGCTATGCGCTCGACCTTCTGGACTTCGCTCTGCTTCGCCAACCAGGTCGGCGGGTCGGCCAGCACCTCTGGCCTCCAGGGTCTGACCCTTGTGGAAAAGGACGCTGACGCTGGAAGAATGACTCGCGCAGAGAGCGCAAAGGCGCAAAGGGCGCACGCTAAACACGTGCCTTTAGGAAGATAGAAACCGCCGAGACTGGGAGATCAATGAGGTCGCTATTGCGACTGAAGCGCTGCGGCCCACTCAACCGTCATTCCCCACCCAATCGTCAGTCCGGGCTTGATCCTGGGTGAAGCCGCATTGATGAGGGTGAGCGGGCCAGTGGATCGAGTGCCCCAAGGCACTCGATCCCCGCGAACGACGGTACAGGACGTACCGGCTGGGTGCGGTCCAGGGACGGTTGTTGCCATCACAAATCCAGCGAAGGCTACTCGGACTCACGAAGCGATAGTGTTGCGCCATGGATGGCTACTGCATTGCTCACCCACTCAGCTGCCAGGTAGGTGTCTCGCGAAATTGCGGAAGAACGCTGACACCGAAAGAATGACTCGCGCAGATACCCTAAAGGGCACACGGGACGCGGAGACGGAGAGGGTGCACGCTACGTGCGTGCCTTTGGAATCCAATCAATTGTCATTCCGGACTCCGATCCGGAATCCATCTCTTTAGCGCTAGCGCGCCTCTGGATCCCGGGTCCAGGCCCGGGATGACGGAAAGAAGGGCCCGCGATGACGCGTATAGGAGGGCCAGGGATGACGTATATGAAGGGGCCGCTCACCCCTGCGTCATTCCGGACTCCGATCCGGAATCCATCTCTTTAGCGCTAGCGCGCCTCTGGATCCCGGGTCCAGGCCCGGGATGACGCGTATAGGAGGGCCCGGGATGACGTTTGAGAAGGGGCCGCTCACCCTGCGTCATTCCGGACTCCGATCCGGAATCCATCTTAAAAGTCGGGGTCCCAATCCACGACAACGCTCTGCTTGGCCAAGTCCACCGATTTGACATACGGACCGACCACCCAGGGAATCAGCCGCTCCCGGTCACCAGACACAACCGCAACATCATTGGCGCCTGTTTCCAGCATGCGGGTGATTTTGCCCAACGTGACCCCGTTCAAGGTCTCAACATCCAGACCGATCAGGTCACTCCAATACCAGGACTGGTTATCTGGCGCTGGCAGAACCTCTCGCGGCACCTGAATTTCGGCGTCCATCAGCACGTCAGCTTCGGTGCGATCAGAAAAGTTCTCAAATCGAACGATCAAGCCTTTGCCGTGTATTTTTCCCTGGAATTTGTCCAGCTCGAACGATTCACGGGGTGTCACGAGACGCCATGGACGATAATTGAATATCTGCTCACGAGGCCGACACCAGGAATGCAACTTCAGCCAGCCCTTGAGGCCATAGTGACCCACTACCTTGCCAACCGGGACCGTTTTTCCTTTCGCCGTCATAACGAGCACCTAGAGCCAAAAAAAAAGGCCCCACCAAAATGTCGGTGCGAGCCTTTTTCGCAATGCTCCTGGCGTGGAGCATTGATTAAAGCCTGATCAAGCCGCAGTGGCAGCTTCAGCCTTGCGCGCTTCCTTGACCAGTGAGCTAACGCGCTCACTCAATTGCGCGCCGGTGCCAACCCAATGGTCGACGCGGCTGGTGTCAAGGCGCAGACGTTCTTCATTGCCTTGCGCAACCGGGTTGAAAAACCCAATGCGTTCAATACTACGACCGTCGCGACGCGCACGGGAATCGGTTACCACAATATGGTAAAACGGCCGCTTTTTGGCGCCGCCGCGGGTGAGACGAATCTTAACCATGTTCAGTTACTCAGCAAACGTGTGGATGCAAACGAGCCATTGTATCGGAACATTGGAGCGCATGGAAGTCCTTGAATTGAAAACTTTCATTGACTGTTGCGTTGAGAAACGATCAATCAGCCGCGCACCGTTTGCGCTTTCATCTTCTGCTATGCTTCGGCGCTGATTCGACATATTAAGAACGGAGTGACAATGAGCGCATCTGCTGAAGCTGTGCAACCTGGATCGCAGGACTACACCGAATTTTTAGGGCATCCCAAGGGCCTGTACGTCTGTTTTGCTACCGAGTTGTGGGAGCGTTTCTCATTCTACGGAATGAAGTACCTGTTGTTGTTGTACCTCACCAAATATCATCTGTTCAGCGACGGTGCTGGTTTGGATGTTTTGGGGGCGTATGCAGGACTTGTCTACGCCCTACCCGTGATTGGGGGCTTGCTTGCAGACCGTTACCTGGGGATGCGTAAAGCCGTATTGTTCGGCGGAATCTTGCTATCTCTCGGGCACCTTTTGATGGCCTACGAGGGGCATCAGGCTATCCACTACGCTGCCGGCACGTTGCTCACCGATGATCTACGCCTGGTGGATGGCAGCGTAATTGCCGCTGGAACCACGCTAAGTGAAGCCATAACGATTCAGGATACGGCTGCGCTTAATGTCTTTTACATGGCGCTCGCACTCATTGTCGCAGGCGTCGGCTTTCTCAAGCCGAACATCTCAACCATCGTTGGAAAGCTGTATTCCAAAGACGATCATCGAAGAGACTCCGGCTTTACCATCTTCTATATGGGCATCAATATCGGTTCTTGGGCCGCTACGATTCTATGTGGCTGGCTAGGCATCACTTACGGTTGGAAGTATGGGTTTGGACTGGCCGGAATCGGAATGGTCCTTGGCCTGTTCACCTTCATGTGGGGACAAAAATTCCTCTATGGCCATGCTGACCCGAGCAACCCAGAGAAATTGACTGAGAAAGTCTTCGGCCCCGTCAATCGTGAATGGTTGATTTACCTCGTCTCGATCGCCTCACTTGCGCTGATATGGTGGCTCGTTCAATCGGAGCCCGTAGTCCACACGGCTCAATACATCTTGCTAACCGTCGCCGGTGCCGGACTGATTTCATACGCTTTCATGAAGGGCACGAAAGAGGAAATGCACCAGATGATTGTTCTCATGGTGCTTATTCTATCGACTATCGTTTTTTGGGCACTGTTTGAACAATCGGCGGGCTCAATGACCCTGTATGCAGACCGAGTCACCAACCAGAACTTCATTGATGCGACTTTGACATCAGCTGAAGCGTGGCGCTTTTACGCTGTTGGTGGTGCCTTTGTTGCACTTGTGTTGGTCGTAGCACCTTGGCTATTTGGCAAGGTGAACAAGAACACAGATTGGCGGTCCAGTGAGCGGAACTTCCTTCGGGGCGTTGTGACATTCTTTTCTGTGGTTGCATTGTCCTTTGCCGGATGGCTGGCAAGCAAAGGGGTTTACTTCGGATCACTTGCAGAGGGTGTTTCTGAATCCTTTTCAATGGGATTAAACGCAACACAGATCGGCTCACTCAACGCCATGTTCATCATGATATTCGCAATACCATTCGCGGCACTCTGGACATGGCTGGACAAGCGAGGTTGGGAGCCGAACACACCAATCAAGTTTGGCCTGGGCATCGCACAAGCAGGTCTGGGCTTCGGGATGCTGGTATTGGGAGCTCAATTTCCCGATGCGTCAGGAAAAGTAGCACTGATTTGGCTGGTCTTGGCCTATTTGCTGCATACCACCGGCGAGCTTTGCCTTTCACCGGTGGGGCTCTCCGCGGTGACCAAACTCGCCATACCTCGAGTGGTCGGTGTGGCTATGGGTACCTGGTTCCTGGCCACCGCGCTTTCTGAGACTGTTGCGACAAGAATCGGAAAATGGGCACAGGTAGACACTTCCGGTGGCGAAGTTCAGAACATAGGTGAGGCCCTTGCTACATACACTGAGTTATTCAACTTCCTTATGATATTTGGCGTCGTAGCCGGTGTGATCTTGATTATCATTTCGCCATTGCTTAGACGCGGAATGCACGGTGTCCACTAGTCTACGAGCACACCGCTGATGCCAATTTACGAATATCAGCCCACTACCGAAGCGCATTGCGACCACTGTCGCAATGGCTTCGATGTGTTGCAAAAGTTGGCGGACGACGAGCTTGAATGCTGTCCACAATGTGATGCGCCGATTGCTCGGCGCATCACTGCACCCAACGTGCAGGCGGGTCAATCACACTTGCTGAAAGAGAAACACTTCTCGGAGAAAGGTTTCACGCAATACCGGAAAGTGGAAAAGGGTGTGTACGAAAAAACCGCCGGCAAGGGGCCGGACATGATTAAAGATCAATAAATTGCCAGGACGGCGATGAAGATACCGCACGGTCATTACCCAACGTTCGCCGACTCTCCGGCGAATATCCTGATATCGCTGCATTTGCCAAAAACCGGTGGTTCGACCTTTTCCAGGCTACTGAAATCCTCGGCTGGCCGGCTCTGGTTCAAAGACTACACCGACCGCCCCTCTCAAGAGCAATACACCGAGCGCAAGATCGGTAACCTGTGGGAGGACTGCCAGCGCTACGATGAGGTCTTTCAGGCAGCCCGAAACTATCCCGAAAAGGTTGTGGTGATCCATGGCCACTTCTACGCCACCAAGTACAACCACGTGTTTCCGGACGCTATGAAGGCGGTTTGGCTCAGAGACCCGGTAGAGCGCGTTGTATCACAGTATTATTTCTGGCAAAGAAAGCCGGACATGAACAACCAGTTCTGCCGACAAATGCTGGAGCAGGAATTGGACTTGTTGCAGTTTGCCGCCTTGCCAGGCGTTAGCGATCTACAATCTCGCTACCTGGCGGCACACAGCATTGACGAATTCACCTTTGTTGGCCTAACCGAGCAATACGACGACGGCCTGCAAGTATTTTGCAATATGTTCGATATCGTCATGCCGGCCAAGCTCAAGACCAGAAACGTCAATGAGCAACGCCAGGGAAGCCACTACAAACTGGCCGCCGAGCAGCGACGGGTACTGGAAGAGCTCAACGCCAACGACCTGGCTGTTTACGACCAGGCGCAAGCAAGATTCGAGTCCCTTTCCAGACAATACGGCGATCTTGCTTAAAGCGCGTCCACCGTTTTGGACCAGCTCGACCGGCCCAATGGATGGGCCGACATTTTCAAGCCATTGAAAATGAAGGGTTGCAATGACCGCGCTCCTTGAAACCCGTGTCCGCGTTAGCCATGGATGGCTAATCGTGGACGACCTCGGGTTCCAGAACGTCCTACTAAGCCTCGCTTTCCAGCTTTCGAGTCATCTGTTCGAACATCTCACGCCGCTCTGCATCTATCGGTGGATAGTTGACACCCAATGCTTTCAGAGCCTGGCAAACCACATCAGCCACAGCGACCCTAAGATAACGTTTGTCATCGGCCGGCACTACGAACCAGGGTGCGAATGGCTTTGAGGTATTGACCACAGCATCTTCATAGACCTGCATGTAGTGATCCCAATGTGCTCGTTCAGCGACATCCCCGGCGGCAAATTTCCAATACTTCTCAGGATCGGTAAGTCGTTTCAAGAAGCGCTGTCTTTGTTCTTCACGACTGTGCTTCAGCCAGAATTTCAAAACGACCGTGCCCGACTCAGACAAATGCCGTTCAAAAGCCTCAATGGCTTGCATGCGACGGCGCCAGAACGCTGCATCGGCCGAATCGGGATCAATATCGCGATGAGCCAGGAACTCGGGATGAACACGAACCACCATCACTTCTTCGTAGTGGCTCCTGTTGTGAATTCTTATCATTCCCCGCTCAGGAACCGCTGATTGGTGTCGCCACAGAAAGTTGTGCGACAGTTCCTCAGGTGTCGGTCGTTTGAATGACGTCACGCGCAAGCCTGTGGGATTGGTGGCGGAGAAAACGTGTCGCACCGTGCTGTCTTTACCCGCAGCATCAAGCCCCTGCAGCAAAATCAAAATACCGAACCGACCATCGGCATAGAGCTTTCGCTGCAGATCGGAAATCTCCTCTGAAAGCTCCGCCAACTGGTCCTTCAGCGCACTCTTGCCCAGGTCTGATGTCACCTGCAATGGCAGCTTGCCATCTTCAGTCACACGGTGCGGACTGGAAATCTCCGCCAAGGCAGTTTTAATCATCGACATAGTCAGCTTTCCTGGTATTTGAGGCAGCCATGCTAGCAAGGCTTGGAGAAATAATCTGACTATTCTGCCAATTGTGCATTGCGTTCTGTCGCGACGTTCCATTACAATGCGCGTCCCCCTGCTGGCGGCACTAGCCGCTTAACCGATTCGTCGGGGTGTAGCTCAGCCTGGTAGAGCACTGTCTTCGGGAGGCAGGGGTCGGAGGTTCAAATCCTCTCACCCCGACCATTTCCCTTCTCACATGCCAAACCTTAGTGGCGAATGAGGTCGAGTCACAAAGGCGTTGGCTGTGTGAGAGGGGTGAGCGGGCCAGTAGGCCGAATGCCTTGAATGGCATTCGACCCCCGCGAACGACTCACCATGGATGGTGAGGCTGGGTTCCCCTATGAAGCGCAAAGTTTCGCCATGGATGGCAACGCCAATCCTTACCTACCTCGGTCATGCTTATGTGACTAAACGTCACCGCCGACCCACTCTTCCCGCAGCGTTGGGCAAGGCAAGTCTCAGGACGAGACGAAACCATCCTCTCAGCAATACGATACTAGGATGGCAACAACCGTCCCTGGACCGCACCCAGCCGGTACGTCCTGTACCGTCGTTCGCGGCGACCAGTGCCTTGGGGGCACTCGATCCACTGGCCCGCTACACTTCAAGCCGCATGTCGCCGCGCCTTCAACTCCCTCACCGCATAAACAGCAAAGCAATCGGTACGATCAACGCACTCCTCCACCACACCGGGTACGCGCGCCCCTGGCAACATACCAAGAAACTCAACCTTCGAACCCACTCTCAAGTTGGTTTGCTCAACGGCGATATGAGTTGCATCGGAATCCGGTCGGTAATCCTTCAATAGCAGGGCCCGCTGCATTTGCCCGTCATTGCCCGGCACGGCAACGGCCAGGGCGATCGCTTCTGCCTGACGGGCCAATAGCGATACGCCAATTTCCAGCTTGCCATCATCCCGGCATTGCACCCAACGAATACAACACACCAGCCATATCGGCGACTCCTCGTCCTCATACGGCAAGGTCAGGCCCATGACCTCCCCTACCCTGGCCCTGATGCCACAGCGCGGCTCAAACAACAGACGATAGCCACCGCGACTTTGATTGATGGTGGTAGCCCGCGCCACAATTGGATTGTGGTAGACCTCGTCGCTACTTTGGCGGTCAGTTGTCCAGTTGGCCGGAGCAGGCGCAGAACTCACACTGACCTGAGACGGCAGATAAGACATGAACTCCATGGAATTGCCGACGTTGTAGTGAATTCCGCGCATACCAAATACGCTATACAGGGTATAACCACCGTTGATGCGTCTAAATGAGCGCTCTGAAGGCTCTGAAAGTGCGGTGACGACGTCCTGGATGTTTCGCTCTGTCAGAACCACCGGCTTGCCCAGGCGTGTGATCACGGTGCGGTCGCCGCGCAGGGTTTGTAGCCAGGCAACCAGCTTGCCTATATCCAGGTAGAGATCACCGACTTTGCGCGGATCGTCACCGCAATGGATGGGCTGAAAATCACCGGTAAGACGAACGCACCATTGCGTCCCCTCGCTGCGCGACATCGCGACTTCAATTCGCCCCATCTCAGCCTGAAACAACGCAGCCAAGGCAAGCAGTTCAGATTGACAGTGGCGGTTGGGATCCACCGCCGCCATCAACACGGAACGAACCCAAACTTCGTGGATTGAGTGAGCGGAACTATTGCCGACCACCTTCAATGATGCTTCAGCCACGCCGGATGACACAGCAATCGCATAGTCGAGGTGAAGTGCTCGCCAGACCCCTTCCGGTGGACATCGATAACTGAGCCAACTGGTTTCCAGCGCCCTGCCCCGATAGAAAGCGCTACGATGCAGTGCCAGAGCACCTGCCTTACGGCGGAACCAGGGAATTCGACCCTTCGACACCCACCCGGCGGACACTGCGGCATAGGCTGAGGCCAACCCAGACTCAACCTCCAGACAGAAATCAGCGATCTCAGCCAGGCGGCTCGGCAACGGAACTGGCGCCCCTACCAGCGTTTGCTGCATGGTAGACAGCGACGCATCCAAGGTCGGTGAAATCAATTCGAGGAGTTTCAGGCGGGTCATCGCCGACGCTTTGTGCGTACCGATGGCAGACACCAAGTCGTGGAGTCTGGTGGCCGCGGCGACGGGGTCGGCCAAGGGAAGGTCGGAAAGCCAGGCTCGTATCTCTACCGACGAACGCAAATCCGGCAGTGGCGCAGCGCCTCTGCTTGACTTGCCTACGGCGGAAAACCGGCTCACGATATCGCCCCCATGCTGACCTTGAGAGCCCAGTATACGCCCCGAAATCGTCGATAACGGGGCGGTTTGCAGGTTTTGACAATCGGCATCCCGGCCGTTTAACGGCCGCCAAGGTCTAAGCCCTGTTGGTCACATCAGAATGTCACGGACACGTTGCAGTGACTGAACAGCGCTGTCGATCTCCTCGACGGTGTTGTACATACCCATTGACATTCTGGCGGTCGCTGGCACCTTGAAATACTGCATCACCGGCATCGCACAGTGGTGTCCGGTACGAATCGCCACACCTTCGTGGTCAAGCAGCGTTCCCAGGTCATGCGGATGCACCCCTTCGAGGGTAAACGACACAACCGCCGCCTTGTTCGCCGCTGTGCCAATAATTCGCACGCCGGCTATCTCATTCATCTGTGTGGTGAGATGTTGCAGCAATCGATGCTCATGCTCGGCAGCCGCCTCGATGCCCACCCGCTTCAAAAAGCGAACGGTCTCACCAAAGCCGATGACGCCTGCAATATTCGGTGTGCCGGCTTCAAACTTGGCTGGTAGATCGTTGTACTCAGTGCCCTCAAACGAAACGTAGCGAATCATTTCGCCGCCGCCGTGCCATGGCGGCATGGCCTCCAGGTGTTCGAGCTTGCCGTACAGCGCACCAATACCAGTTGGTCCATACATTTTGTGGGCCGATATGCAATAAAAGTCGCAGCCCAGCGCTTGTACATCGACGCGACAATGCGGCATGGCCTGAGCGCCATCGACCAACACCGGCACGTCGTGCTGGTGCGCGATGTTGACGATCTGGGCAATCGGGTTGATGGTTCCCAATGCGTTCGACACATGCACCACCGCCAGCATGCGCGTACGGTCGGTGATCAACTCAGTCAGCTGGTCGACACACAGCTCACCACGCTCATTGATTGGAATCACTTTGACCACGGCACCCGTTTGCTCTGCCAGCAACTGCCACGGAACAATATTGGAATGGTGCTCCATATGCGACACCAGGATCTCATCACCCGCTTGCAAGCGTGGCCGCAGGTAGGCCTGGGCAACAAGATTGACCGCCTCGGTGGTACCACGGGTAAACACCAGCTGACGTCTATCTCCAGCGTTAATGTAATCGACCAACTCATCACGAGCCGCTTCAAATTGTTCCGTCGCCTGTTCTGCCAGGGTATGCACGCCGCGATGAATATTGGCGTTGCTGTGGCGATAGTACCCATCCATCGCATCGAGCACGCACTGCGGGCGCTGCGCCGTAGCCGCTGTGTCAAAATAGATCAATGGCTTGCCATTCACCACAGTTTCCAGGCATGGAAACTGCCGACGAACTGCGCCAATATCGAAGCTGAATTCACCCTGCTTCATGTCGATTGCCCTCGAAGTTTGGTCGCCAATGCCTGCGTAAACCAGACCCTGGTGCTCTCATCCGTGATGGTTTGCAAGGCTTCAGTGCAGAATCCTTCGGTCAAAAGCGCTCGGGCATCAGCCTCGGCAATGGCACGAGTCCGCAAATAGAACATGGCTGTTTCGTCGAGCTGGCCAATCGTTGCACCATGACTGCACTTGACGTCATCGGCGTGAATTTGCAACTCAGGCTTGGTATCGACTTCGCTGTCACGCGACAGCATCAGATTGGCATTGTTCTGGTGGGCTTCGGTGCCGTCAGCACCGGGATGAACAATGGCCTTGGCATTGAATACCGCGCGCCCCTTGCCAGCGACGACACCACGAAATACGTCGTTACTGGTGCAGTTCGGCACCCGATGGTCGACGCGATGATGCTGGTCGATGTGGCTACGACCATCGGCGACGTAGGCCCCACCGATCAGCAGATTCGCACCTTCGCCTTTGAGTTCGACATTGATGTCGTGGCGGGTCAGCTTTCCACCAACGTCCAGGTTATGCAGGCGCAGCGTTGAGCTTGCAGCAAGTTCGGCATCCAGACGAGTCACCAGCTGGGCCGCCTCACCATGAGCGTACATGCGAGACAACTCGACTGTCGCCCCTTTCTCCACATTGAGCTGAGTCCACGAGTGGCTCAGTGATTTGCCTGCGGTCGCGCTGGCATGGAACTCGACAATTGAAACACCGGCGCCAGATTCGGCTTGGATGATATTGCGCACGAACGATGAAGGCAGCGCCCGTTCAGTACTGCCATTGCTCAAAAACACGACAGCAATTGGGTCGGCAACCGTAGCGCCGACACGCACCAAAACGCCATCGGTCATCATCGCCGTGTTTAATGTTGCCAGCGACTCAGCGTTGCCCTCGGGCAGCTTGCCAAGCCAGTTGTCAAACTGCGGATCGGACTCAATGGCTGACAAGGCGGTCACATCCAGGTCATCTATAGCACTGCTATCCGATAGCGATGTGTCGTAATGACCATCAACGAAAACCAGCGTTCGACCCGCAAAACTCGCTGGCAGCGACACCGCATCGTTTGATGCCTGTCGCGGTGCAGTCACCAACTGTGCCCGCTCAAGCGACCGCAGCGTGGTGTATTTCCAGTCTTCATCGCGTGCTGAGGGTAAACTCACGCTCTGCAATGCGCTGATAGCCTGCTGGCGCCACTGACTGGCCCAGACCAGGCGATCGACCGGAGCGAGCGCCACCGCCTGCTCATACAAACTCATGCGCTTTGCACCCAACCGTAGCCCTGCTCTTCAAGCTGCAGCGCCAATTCCTTACCACCAGAGCGCACGATTTTGCCGTCGGCCAGAACGTGAACTCGGTCCGGAACAATGTACTCCAGAAGTCGTTGATAGTGGGTGACTACCACAATGGCCCGATCTTCACTGCGCAGGCGATTGACGCCATCGGCCACAGCCTTCAAGGAATCGATGTCCAGCCCCGAATCGGTTTCATCGAGAATCGCCAGCTTCGGTTCCAGCACCGCCATCTGAAAAATCTCATTGCGTTTTTTTTCGCCGCCTGAGAAGCCTTCGTTGACAGCTCGCTTTAACAAGTCGTCTTTTAGGTGCAATACGCTCAGCTTGCGCTTGACCAGCTTCAGAAACTCCATGGAATCCAACTCAGGTTCACCGCGATAGCGTCGAATCGAGTTCAGTGCGGTCTTCAGAAAATAGGTGTTGTTGACACCCGGAATTTCTACCGGATACTGAAACGCCAGGAAGATGCCCTCACAGGCGCGTTCCTCGGTCGATAGCTCAAGCAAGTCCTTGCCCAGGTACTCTATTTGGCCCTCGGTCACTTCAAATGACTCTCGACCCGCGATGACATTGCCGAAGGTGCTTTTGCCGGAGCCGTTTGGACCCATAATAGCGTGCACCTCGCCCGGCTGAACCTCGATATCCAGCCCCTTGAGGATGTCCTTGCCGTCGGCCCGCGCATGCAGGTTTTTGACTTTCAACAATGCGTTGCTCATCCCACTGCTCCTTCCAGGCTGACTTCAAGCAATTTCTTGGCCTCGACTGCAAATTCCATAGGTAATTCTCTAAAAACGTCTCGACAGAATCCGTCGACAATCATGGACACGGCATCTTCTTCACCAATGCCGCGTTGTTGACAGTAAAACAACTGGTCTTCACCAATTTTTGATGTGGTCGCTTCGTGCTCAATGCGGGCTGTCGGGTTTTTCGACTCAATGTAGGGGAAGGTATGCGCCCCACAGTCCGGCCCAATCAGCAAACTGTCGCACTGCGCGAAGTTGCGCGCGTTCTCGGCGTCGCGTCCCACCTTCACCAGACCTCGGTAGCTGTTTTGCCCGCGCCCGGCTGATATCCCCTTGGAGACGATGTTGGACTTGGTGTCTTTGCCCAGGTGGATCATCTTGGTTCCGGTATCGGCCTGTTGATAGTTGTGCGTCAATGCGACCGAGTAAAACTCGCCTGACGAGCGATCGCCACGCAATACACAACTGGGGTACTTCCAGGTGATCGCCGATCCGGTTTCGACCTGAGTCCACGAGATCTTCGAATCATCGCCACGGCAGTCACCGCGCTTGGTGACAAAGTTGTAGATGCCGCCCTGCCCGTTCTCGTCGCCCGGATACCAGTTCTGCACGGTCGAGTACTTGATTTGTGCCTTTTCCAAAGCCACCAACTCGACGACAGCGGCATGCAACTGGTTTTCATCGCGCATCGGAGCGGTACAGCCCTCAAGGTAGGACACGTGCGAGCCTTCCTCGGCCACAATCAAGGTGCGCTCAAACTGGCCGGTATTGGCCTCGTTAATTCTGAAATATGTCGACAATTCCATCGGGCATCTAACGCCTTTCGGTATCAACACGAAAGAGCCATCACTGAACACCGCTGTATTCAATGCGGCAAAGAAATTGTCGCCTTTGGGCACCACCGAACACATGTACTGGCGCACAAGATCCGGATACTCGGCCACCGCTTCAGAGAATGAGCAGAAAATGACACCTGCCTTTTTCAGCTCTTCACGAAAGGTCGTACCTACCGATACCGAATCGAACACCATGTCGACCGCAACGCCAGCCAGCGCAGCGCGCTCATGCAATGGAATGCCGAGCTTTTCGTAGGTTTCGAGCAGCTTTGGATCGACCTCGTCCAGGCTCTTCGGACGGTCCTTCTGCGATTTTGGCGAGGAGTAATACGAAATTGCCTGAAAATCGATGGGTGCGATATCCAGTTTCGCCCAATCCGGTTGCGGCATGGTCAACCAATGGCGGTAGGCCTCCAGCCGCATCTCCAACAGCCATGACGGTTCATTCTTCTTCGCTGAGATGAATGCAATGACGTCTTCGTTCAGCCCGGGCGGGGCGACATCTGACTCGATATCACTGACAAAACCATGTTCGTAGGTACGCCCTACCAGCTTTCTTACTTCTGCATCCGTTGTTGACATAACTCTCGTACTCAGCTGTCAGCGAGGTGAATAGGGATCTGCATCGAACCAACACTGGGCGCGGTCAGGTCGGCAACACTGAGATCATTCAGCACTGCGGCGATTGCGCGGCTAATGCGCTGCCAGTTTCCACGCAGACCACAGACTGTTTCGTTGGCGCACAATCCGCTCTGTACCGAACATTCGGTCATGCCGATGGGGCCTTCAATGGCCTCGATGACGGCTGCAACCGAAATTTCTTCAGGCGGCATAGCCAAACGGTAGCCGCCGTGCGCACCGCGGCAGGACTCGACCAGCCCAGCCTGCGCCAACTGTTTCAACACCTTGCTCGCAGTGGGTGTTTCGAGGTGAACGGCTGCGGCGATTTCACTGCCACTGGTCCAGTCGTCGCGACTTGCGAGCCAGGTCACAATCACCGTTGCATAATCGGTCAATTTGCCAATTCGAAGCATGACTTGCGGTCTCGGAAGAGGCCCCAACTACTCGCAGTCAGGGCTGATTACGTGCGTCGCAATGGACCTAATTGGTCGCACTGCGCCTATATAGAACTAATATGGTACCAATTAAGTGTTTTCAAGGATACCCAAGCATCACGGCAAATAGATGGATTCCGGGTCAACCCCGGATTAACAATGGCGATGAAGCGAAGCGATGGGATGTTTCTCACGGTGCCCGTGTTGAATGGAACCCCCAGTACCAGCACCGCCGGCAAGCTTTGGACTAACCCGCGTTTCTTCTTTTTACTAGCAAGCTGCGATAGCAGATTCCCTGCCCTCCTTTTCTCATTGTGCATATTGCATTCAGAGCGCAGCGCGCAAAGAGCGGACAACGTCCACTGAAAATAGGCACAAGGAGGTCAGTGAGGCGAACACTATTCGCTTTGGAAAGATGGATTTCGGGTCAAGCCCGGAATGACGAAGGTTGAAGTGGATCAGGGCGTATATCAAAGCGATTGCTTTCGATCGAACCTATTGCAGCACCAGCCCATCACAAATTTTTTGGCGAAATAGCCCGCCCTTTGATGAAAGCTGCGCCAGCAGCCTCCTTGCACCCCCAATCTCCCTGTTCATATTGCATTTGAGGCGCAACGCGCAAAAAGCGGAGCCGTCCGCCCTACGACGGGGGCCTTATCTCAAGGCGCGCGCGGTAGCAAAGCGTCAGTCAAATGGTCAGGGTGCAAT
>BQJN01000084.1 GCA_021604725.1 Lysobacteraceae bacterium
CGAATTGGGTGAGACAACAGCGCTGTATAGAGACGAACCAGTCAGGCGAAATTGCACGCCGTCGTATTTGCCAGAATTCATACGGATTGAGGTTGAGAAGCGCCAGTAGGAAAGCAAGTCTGGATGTGCTCCAGAAGGCGAAGGTATATGATGAAGTAAGCCGGTAGCCGTATCCGGTCACCAAAAATTAGACCTCAGGGAGAAAGCCAATGCAAAGACGCCGCCAACTGAGCAGCGGGACATGAGTCTATTTGCCGAGCTGAGGCGTCGAAACGTTTTTCGCGTGGCCATCGCCTATATCGTGCTGGCCTGGTTGATCTTGCAGGTCGGCGATGTTCTGGTCGACACCCTTGAGCTTCCTGCCGTTTGGGGCAAAGGCCTGTTGGCTGTTCTGGTCCTGGGTTTCATTCCAGCCTTGATCATCTCCTGGGTCTACGAGCTGACCCCGCAAGGGATCAAAAAGGAGTCGGACGTTGCGCGCCCAGACTCCAGAACTTCAGTCACCGCTCGCAAGCTGGACATTTCCATTCTGATCATGATGGTCGTGGTAGTGGTCTTGCTGGCCATTAGGGAGTTTCGGGCACCTTCGACCCCTCCGATCAATACGGACAGCAGCGTTCAAGACCTGACCGACATCACAACCATCGACTCAATTGCGGTACTGGCCTTTGCAGACTTCAGCCAGGGCGGCGAACAGGAACACCTGGCCGTTGGTCTTTCCGATGCCTTGCTGCACATCCTGGCGCAGATTCCGGACCTTCGGGTCTCAGCGCGAACCTCATCATTCTCATATCGCGGCACCGAAACCAGCATCGCCACCATCGGCCAGGAGCTGGGTGTGGCCGCAGTGCTCGAAGGCTCAGTGCAGCGCTCCGGCGACACACTGCGCATCATCGCGCAATTGATTCGAGTGTCAGATCAGTCTCACCTGTGGTCCAAGACCTTTGACCGTCCGCGAGGCGACATCTTCGCCATCCAGGACGAGATCGCAGCAGCGGTGGCCAGCGCGTTGCGACCAACGGATAACGAGCAACCGGAGCTGTCGCCATCGGACCGCACCAGCGTTGCTGCGCACGAACATTACCTGCGCGGTAACCAGCTGTGGCGACAGCGTTCTGAGAGCGCCATTGAGGCAGCGATTGATGAGTTTGAAGCGGCCATTGCTTTGGATCCTAACTATGCTCCGGCGCACGCCGGGTTGGCCATCGCTTACCGTTTCTCAGGCGGCTATGGTCATCGCGCACATCGCGACGTACAACTACTGATTGAGCGAGAGATCGCCACCGCGTTGGCGATCGATCCCGCGCTCTCGCTCGCCTATGGTGTCAAGGGCCTGCAGCTAGGTGACATGGGTCGGGTTGATGAAGCAATCACGGCCTTGCGCAAGGGTTTGGACTTAAATCCCAGTGATGCAACCATGCATGTGTGGCTGGCAAACCAGGTCAACAAAAAGAGTGAGTTCGGATGGGACGAATACTCGCGCCTGTTGCAGCGAGCGTTTGAACTCGATCCTCGCAATATGTTCGTTCTTGGTGAATACGCGCTGGACCTGTCGATGCTAGGCGACTACGAAGGTGCAATGACAGTGCTTCGCCAGGGCATCGCATTGGAGCCAGACGTGCCTCGACCGTATAACAATCTGGCCCGTTTACATGAGAGATTCGGTCATCTCGATGATGCCGTTCGAGTGCGCCTTGCGGAAATCGAGCGCGCACCAGACTCCTTTGCCCCTTACTCCTTCATCTCTTTCTCGTTGCTGCAACTTGAGGACGAGGAGGCTGCGCAGCTGTGGCTTGACCGCGCTCTGCAGCGCAAATCAAGCCTGTACCATCCATCGTATTGGTTCCTGCGCCGGGACAAGGTGGCTGATCTGGTGGACATGATGCAGGGTAGACTACTGCAGTCTCCCGACGACCCGCGACGCCTGGACGCATTGTGCGAGGCCCATCTTTTAGCGAGAAACTATCAACAGGTCTGGAGTCTGTGCGCTGATCAATTGACCGAGGTACTGGCCCCTGAGCCCCGGCCATTGGAAAGCCACGAGCTTGGGTTCGCCGTTTATTTGAGCTGGGCTGGCCAGGCGCTCGGCGAAGATGCTGCCTTCGAACGCTTGAGCGGGGAGATGAAGCGACTCGCTCATGCGGCCAACTCGAAAGGCGCTTATGACCCTGGGTTCGAATATTTCAAGGCGTTCCTGGCTGCACTGTCAAACGATCGCGAGCAAGTGCTCGCGCAACTTCGAAAGGCCGTCGATATGGGCTTCATGCGCGTCCGACAACTGGAATTCGAGCCCTGGTGGGATGCCTATCGCGATGACCCGGAGTTCCAGGCGATTGTCGCCGACATTCGCCAGCGACAATCGCAGCAGCGCAACGCACTGCGGGCGGAGGGGATTTAGCCAGCCTTCTCGCCGTCCTTCGTCGTCGCCAAATAAAGCAGTGGCCCAATCGAGCCCAGAGTCAGCGTCAGCGCTACCCAGATCCAGGGATTGCGGCCTTTTCGCTTGGCGTCCGCGATCAGCCAACTCAACACCAAGATTAATGCGACCACCAAATCTGCAAAGACCTGCCAACCCGCTGGGCTGTGACGGTGATAATCGAAAATACCGATATAGCCGACTTGCCAAACCGCATAAAGTGTCAGGATCGAAAAGGGGATCAGCAAAGTGATGGCCAGGGTTCTCTTGTTCATTTCGAGGTACTCTTCAGGTCAAGGAATGACGCTATGCTGATCGCAACGGTGAATCGCCGCAATTACCTCAGAGGTTATTGAGGTCATTGCTTCTACCCCGCAGGCTAGCACTTGAAAACAAACACTCGAGAACCACAAATGACCACGGCAGAAGGCCAACACTTCAAAACACTGTGTCGACACTGGCGACAGCGGCGCCGGCTATCTCAGCTCGACCTGGCGTTGGCAGCTGATGTCTCACAGCGCCACGTCAGTTGGCTGGAGACCGGCCGTAGCCGCCCCAGTCGAGACATGATTGTTCGCTTGTCTGATGCCATGGACATCCCGTTGCGGGAACGCAATGCATTGCTGCAGTCGGCGGGCTTCATCGGTTCCTACAAGGAATCTGACTTCTCAGACCCGGCAATGAAACCGGTACTCGATGCGCTCAACCATATTCTCAAGCATCAAGAGCCGTTCCCGGCCATCATCGTTGATCGATCCTGGAACGTTCGCAAGACAAACACCGCCGCCGACAGCTTGCTCAGCCTCGGCGGCGACCCTACCAAGATGCTGGCGCAAGTCGGCGCCGGCGATGAGTTAAACCTCGCACTGTTGACGGTTCACCCGGAAGGTCTACGCCGTTACATCAGCAACTGGGATCAGGCTGCCCCCGCCTTTATTCGCCGCTTGCGCAACGAGGCTCTAACCTCTGGAGATACCGCCTTGGAGGCGCGCTTGTCGCACTATATTGACCTGGCGGGTCCGATGAATGAGTCTGACCCTGATCAACAGGCTTTAATGCCGGTGCTGCCCCTTGAGCTCAATATCAACGGACTCAAACTCAGCTTGTTCTCGGTAATAGCCACCTTTGGCACCGCTCAGGACATCACTACCGACGAGCTACGCATTGAAACGTTCTACCCCAACGACGAGATCACCGCGTCTTTCTTCCGTGACTCGGCCAGATGACTGCACAACAAATCGTCGCCGAATTGACTGCGCTCGCTGATCCCGAAAAGGTCCGCGCCAAAGAAAAAAAGTTCGGCGTCCAGGCCAACAACTCCCTGGGCATTTACCACAAAGACCTAAAAGCGATCGCCAAGACCATTGGCCGCAACTCGGCACTGGCCACCGAGCTCTACGCTACCGGCATCTACGAAGCCAGGTTGCTCTGCAGCAAGCTATTCGACCCCAACGATCTCACCGAACAGCAGATGGATCAGTGGGCCGCTCAGTTCGAAAACTGGGAGATCTGCGACTCCTTCTGCATGGGCTTATTCAACAAGAGTCGGTTTGCGACCACAAAGGCTCACCAATGGACATGCGCTGACCAGGCGTTCGTCAAACGAGCCGGATTCGCCATCATGGCCAGCTACGGCTTTGCCGACAAAAAAGCCGACAATGAGGTGTTTGAAGCCTTTCTGGTGCCGATTGAGCGAGAAGCGACCGACCAGCGGCTTTATGTCCGGAAGGCAGTGAACTGGGCACTTCGCAGTATCGGCAAAAGAAACGTCGACCTGCGGCAGTCCGCGATCGCAGCGGCCCATCGAATTGGGCAGCAGGACAATAAGGCAGCGAAATGGGTCGCCAATAACGCGCTGGCAGAGCTAGAAAAACCCCAGCTCAAGCTCCTCGACTACCCTCGACACCTCTACCGACCGGCCTGAATCAACCAGGCGCCAACGCCATCGCCGCCGGATCATAGCCAAAACTTATCGAAGCATTAAGAACAAACGATTTCATATATTGACCCAATTGGTGGATAGTAGTGGGGTGAGGGACTGCAAGAGCGTCCCGACGCAAACGAATTTTTGCCGATTCTCAACAGGAGCGAGGCCAATGTCTGGAAGTAAATGCCCGGTGATGCATGGCGCAATGACCAAGAGCAGTGAGTCGAATACCCAGTGGTGGCCGAAGTCACTGAACCTCGACATATTGCATCAGCACGACAGCAAGACCAATCCGTTGGGAGTGGACTTTGACTACCAGCAGGAGGTCAAGAAACTCGATGTTGCTGCGCTGAAAAAAGACCTGCACGAACTGATGACCACCAGCCAACCATGGTGGCCGGCCGATTGGGGACACTATGGCGGCTTGATGATTCGCCTGACCTGGCATGCCGCCGGCACCTATCGTGTCGCTGATGGTCGTGGTGGTGCCGGAACCGGCAGTCAACGCTTTGCGCCGACCAACTCCTGGCCTGACAACGCCAACCTCGACAAGGCACGTCGATTGCTGTGGCCGATCAAGAAGAAGTACGGCAACCGCGTCAGCTGGGCCGACCTGCTGGCCTACGCTGGCACCATCGCCTACGAGTCCATGGGTCTGAAAACCTACGGCTTTGGCTTTGGACGGGCCGACATCTGGCATCCGGAGAAAGATACCTATTGGGGGTCGGAAAAGGAGTGGCTCGCGCCCAGTGGCAGTGAGGGCAGTCGGTACTCAGGTGAACGAGATCTGCAAAACCCTCTGGCCGCGGTGATGATGGGGCTGATTTACGTCAATCCTGAAGGCGTCGATGGCAACCCAGACCCTATAAAGACAGCACATGATGTTCGAGTGACGTTCAAACGCATGGCCATGGACGACGAAGAGACCGTGGCATTAACCGCCGGCGGTCACACCGTCGGTAAGGCCCATGGCAACGGCAACGCCGACCTGCTTGGCGCCGAGCCCGAAGGCGCTGAAATTGAAGAACAAGGGTTGGGCTGGAACAACAAGACCGGCCGTGGCATCGGTGGCGATACGGTCACCAGCGGCCTGGAAGGAGCCTGGACCAGCCACCCCACACAATGGGACAACGGCTACTTCAAGATGCTGCTCGAAAACGAGTGGGAACTGAAGAAAAGCCCGGCCGGTGCCTGGCAGTGGGAACCGGTGGACATGGCCGACGAAGACAAGCCGGTCGATGCCGAAGACGGGTCGACCCGTCGCAACCCAATCATGACCGATGCGGACATGGCAATGAAGATGGATCCGGCGTATCGAAAGATATCCGAGCGTTTCCACAAAGACCCCGAGTACTTCTCAGAGGTATTTGCTCGAGCCTGGTTCAAGCTGACGCACAGAGACATGGGGCCGAAGGCTCGTTACATCGGGCCGGACGTGCCCAAGGAAGACTTGATCTGGCAAGATCCCGTTCCGGCTGGCAATGCAGACTATGATGTGCAATCGCTCAAGGCCGTCATTGCCGCAACCGATCTGAGCACCAGCGAGCTGGTGGCGACCGCCTGGGACAGTGCGCGCACCTTCAGGGGTTCGGATATGCGTGGAGGTGCCAATGGCGCTCGTATCCGCCTGGCCCCGCAGAAAGACTGGGTAGGCAATGAACCGGAACGACTGTCCAGGGTTTTGGGCGTACTGGAACCCATTGCCGCCGTGCATGGCGCCAGTATCGCCGATGCCATCGTTCTGGCCGGCAATGTTGGAATTGAGCGCGCAGCCAAAGCGGCCGGCGTTGACCTTGAAGTGCCCTTCTCACTAGGCCGCGGCGACGCCACCGAAGAGATGACCGACGTTGAAGGCTTCGAACCACTCGAGCCTCTGCATGACGGCTATCGAAACTGGCTCAAGGGCGACTACGTGGTCAGTGCCGAGGAGCTGTTGCTCGACCGCACCCAGTTGATGGGGCTGACCGCTGCGGAAATGACGGTATTGCTGGGCGGCATGCGCGTATTGGGTACCAACTATGGTGGCACCAAGCACGGCGTGTTCACTGAACGCGAAGGCCAGTTGACCCCTGACTTCTTCACCAACCTGACTGACATGAGCTACACATGGCATCCAGTCAGCGATGGCCTGTACGAGCTACGTGATCGGCACAGCAAGCAAGTCAAATGGACCGCTTCTCGTGTCGACCTGGTGTTCGGCTCGAATTCAATTCTACGGGCCTACGCCGAGGTTTACGCCCAGGACGACAATCGCGACAAGTTTGTCAAAGACTTTGTTGCAGCCTGGACCAAGGTGATGAACGCTGATCGGTTTGATTTGGGCTAAAGGCACCACGTGCCGCGTCGTCAAATGACGGCGCGGCAACCCGCAGCCGGCTGTACTTTCTTCGAACAATTGGCAATTGCTCGGCTTACGGTCTACCTTTAGCCAATGAAGTACGCACCGGGCTACCAAGAGATGATCACCCTGACCGACGGGCGTGAGGTGTTGCTCAGAGCGATTCAAGCCAATGACAAGGCGGCATTGGTCAAGGCATTTTCACGGCTATCCCACGAATCGCGACGCCGCCGATTCTTCACATCAAAGAAGGAATTGACTGAGCAGGAGCTTAAAAGCTTAACCGAATGTGACGGCATCAACCACTACGCCATAGTGGCAGGCTTTCAACCGAAAGACGAACCCATCGAGGGCGTCGGCGTGGCGCGCCTGGTACGTGATGCAAAGCAGTCGAGTATCGCCGAAATGGCAATTGTTGTAGTCGACCAGTGGCAAGGATATGGCATCGGCACCCTGCTGCTCAAACGTATCATTGAAGCGGCCGCCGAACGAGGCATCGAGCATGTTCGCGCGATAGCGTTGCCGGACAACGAACAAATACAGCACCTGATTGCGCATTTCTCTGAGGATGTCGAAATCGTGCATGAAAAAGGCATGGTGCAAATGACCTTCCCGATCAAGGCGGCCGATGATGAGTCCTCGCTGGGCGCCCTGTTTTCGGTCCTTAAACTGGCGGCGTTGGGGACTGTGTTGGTTCCATTGTGGCTAGGCAATAAATCCTTGCGCCACTTGCTCGGCCTCGACAAGGAGCAAGAGTCTGATGTTGATTAGCGCCTGGCCCAGATCACGACAATCTGGGTTTCAGGCCACTTCGCGAGTAAGTCGAGGGCCTGAGGCAGTTAGGCCGTCAAAGGCTTTGAGCCAGGCACAAAACGTTCGGTGCGGCATCGGTTTTCCAATGAAAAAACCCTGAGCGCAATCGCATCCCAACCTGGCCAGCAACTTGTAGGTGGCCACATCTTCGACGCCTTCAGCAACAACATTCAAATCGAACGAATGCGCCAAATCAATGACCAACTTGGCGATATGGCGATCTGCCGGCGAATCGACCATGTTTTTGACGAAGGTCTTGTCCAGCTTCAGCTCATTGGCAGGAATCTCTCTGAAATGCGCCAACGATGAATAGCCCGTTCCGAAGTCGTCTAAAGAGATGCGTGCGCCCATTTCCTTGATCTGGCGAAAAACACCAAAGACCGTCTCCGGGTTGGCCATCGCAGAGCTCTCGGTCACCTCAAGGATCAACGCATCCGCATTCGCTTCCCAAATGGCGAGCGAACCGCGAACCATGTCCACCAGATTCGGATCGTACAGCACTCGTGGCGACAGGTTGACGGCCACATTGAACTTGCCCCAACGCCAGGTCCACTCATGCGACTCACGCAATGCTGTATTGATCGCCCATTGCGTGATATTCATCATCAAACCACACTTTTCTGCGATCGGAATGAAGTCATCTGGCTGAATTCGTCCACGAACTGGGCTGTTCCAGCGAACCAAAGCTTCAGCACCCACCGGCACCATTTTGCGCATGTGCACCTTAGGCTGGTAGAACAACTCCATCTCACCGCTGGCTACGGCGGACTGCAGCCCGAACTCAATGTCCGTATCTTGTATATTTCGTTGCTCCCTCTCGCTCACCGCGACCGAATAAGGGCTGCGGCTATCTCTGGCCCGATGCAGAGCCTTCTCGGCAGCCAGCAACAGCATGTCGCCGTGATTGCCATGATCTGGGCATACCGCGATGCCGACCGTGGCAACAATCCTTATGGTGTGGTGCTCGACCTGGATCGGCACACCTAACAGGCGCATTAGTTTGGACGCAGCCAGCACCGCATGACCAACATTCATCAGCCCCGGCAAGATCATTGCGAACTGGTTGTCACCAATCCTCGCAATCAGGTCACGCTTGCGCGCCACTTGAGTCAGCACCCGGGCTACCGCCAACAACACCGCATCACCTGCCTTGTAGCCAAAGGCCCAATTGATCTTTCGAAAGCGATTGATGTCGACGACCATCACACCAAGGCTGCTGCCGGTGTTTACGCTTTGCTCGACATGACGCCTGAGCATGGCGTTAAATTCAGCCCGATCGGTACAATTTGGCAGCATATTCTGATTCAAAGGAACATATCCTCTGGATCGATGCCATGCGTTCCCGGCGGCAGCCCGCGGCGTATCGTAATCGCCTCATCATCTTCAGCCTGATGCCGCAAATCCAGCTCGCGAAACTCTGCGTAGGGCTGCTTCCTGGCATCAAGCAGAATCATCACTCGCGGCAACAACCTGCGAGCACCGTTCAGGGAAATCACAACGCCGATCTCACCCGTACTCAACTCGACCAGCGTTCCGGTCGGGTAGATGCCAACGGTCTGGATAAACTGCTCGACTAACTCTTTTTGAAAATCCATGTCGCGCCATTCGTAAAGAACGTTGACCGCTCCGTGCGGCGACATCGGTTTTGCGTACACTCTCGGGCTGGTCAGTGCGTCATAGGTATCGACGATGCCGGCGATCCGTCCATAGAGGGGAATTTCCAACTCCTTGAGACCTTTTGGATACCCCCGGCCATCGTACCTTTCGTGGTGTGTTGCGACCATGGAAACGACTTCGGCCGGGACTTTTCGGTCCGTTTTCAATATATCCAGCCCCAACTGGACGTGAGTCCTCATAAGATCCATCTCATTCTCGTCAAGCCGACCGGCTTTATTGAGAAGGCTCAACGGCAGGCGTGATTTACCCACATCCAACAACAAGCCACCCTGGGCCAGGATCTCTATTTTCGGACGCGGCAGTCCAAGGTGACGACCAAAAGTCGCCGCCCACACTGAGGTCGCCAATGAATGGCGATAGGCATAGATGTCTTTCTTGCGAAGCTCAATCAGAAAGGCAAATGCATCCGGGTTGCGCATGACGCTGTCGATCATCGCGTTGACGCCTTCCTTCAGCGACTCAAAATCGAGGTCTTTGCCTTCGCGCAGGTCGCGCATGACGTCGCCAACTCGAACACTGAGCTTCTCGCAAATCGGAATGGCTGCATCGAACTCTTCGACAAACTCGCTTTGTTCTTCATAAGTCGCATCACGCAGCTCGGTGATTTCTCGCGATGCTGCCGACTCAACCGCCGACTCGTGAAGGATGAGACGTGGATCGGGGGCCTCACCCATACCGAGGTCAACATGCACCGTTTGACACAGCGCGGCCAACTCAACGATCTGCTCCTCGGATTCAACCAGGAAGCCTTCCAGTGGGAATCGGGTGCCCAGCCAGGGGCGGTCCAACATGCTAACGAACATCCCCGGTTTGACCGAACGAACGTTGATCTTTACGTCAGTCATGTGCAGGAATGCCTTTCAGCGTACTCCATGTTGTTCCGCTTGATGATCAGTGGTCGCAAGCGCATTTTCCGCCCAGGAGAGAAGTGAAAATAGGGAGCCTGACAAACAAACAATCTAGCCAGTTTCAGCAAACCCCCACGTTATACTGACAGTTGCCGGGAGTATTGCAAAGCTTTCGACGTCAGCCGTTACGGGTTTTAACTCTATCGTCAACGAGAGGGATAGTGGTGCGTAAGTGCTGCGACTGACGTCAACTGCGAAGTTCATTGATTAGATCAACCAGCCGGTCAAGGTCGGTATTGCCCTCGGATTTGAGGTCTTCGTCTGCGCCGTAAAGAGAAAGCCCGAAACGTTCCGTATGGTTACTCGGAGTGAGGTATTCAATAACCATCGATGGGCCGGATTTGGTGACGCTTTGAATCGAGGACAAAGCAAACTGGTGTTGATCCCCGGCATCAACCGCGTCGATGCGATCTGCATAAAGCGTGAAGACAAAGCTGCCGTAGCCGCCTTCGTAATGCGCCAATGCGCCTGGTGGCCGAATGTTTCGATTGCCTAGAAACCCGGTACCACGACGGTCTTTACCAGACTTGACCAATTGATTCCGGTTGCAATCCATGACCTGCCATATTTGCTCATCGCTGGCTTCAGGATGATCCTGCATAAAGCGCTCCACGGTCGGGCACTGGTCTGATGATGCGGTCTTTGGTGTGGCCGTATCGGACGACTCATTGTCGAAATACATCCAGGCGAAAACAGCTCCCGTCAGCAGGACCAGACCGATGGTCTTGTTCATTTCAACACCTCACACCTGTTTCACCTGACTCATCTTAGTCCAAAGGCAGGACTATCGACAGTTTGCTACCCGCGCGACATGACCAACGGTGAATCATGAGTATGACTTCTGCCGCTGGCGGCTTGGTGCCAAGTGAGCTAACTTGAATCGGTCATAAAGATTGGGTCAGACATGAAACGCACGCTTGCAGCCTCCCGCTCCTTAACTATTTTCACCAGTGCAGCGGTGCTCGCGTTTGCGACCACAAGCGGCGCTACTGACTGGGTCGAAAAAAGCGATGAATACACCACCGTCATCCTCAAAGCCCAGTCCGAGTTTCAGCCGGAAGGGGCATCCGGACTTGGACTGACCGAGTTCGACGATCAGATATCGGACCTCGGGCCCAACCTCTTTGAACGCACCACCGCGGTTGACCGCGAGTTGATTGCATTGACCGAGCAATGGCTGCAAACAGCCGAGAATCCCAAAGTCATACAGGATCTGAACATTCTGCAACAAGCGCTGCAGGATGGCATTGAGTCAGCGGCGCTCAACAACGAATACATGCTGCCCTACTACAATCTGCCGCAGACCTTGTTCTTTGGCTTTCGCGCCCTGCTCGACCCGCGCACTGACCCGGCTCGCTACCCGGCAGCCTTGCAGCGACTGGCCAAATACACCGGCCGTGCTGAAGGCTATGAGCCGATTACCGAATTAGCCAAGGCGCGAACTTCGGAACGTTTCGACCAACCTGGCCTGCTGGGTCCGTACCAGGGACAATTGGAACGCGACCTGGGCAACGTTGAGCGATTCTCAGGCGGTTTGAAGCAGCTGTTCGAAGCCTCTGGCCTGGAAGGCTACGAGCAAGACCTCGACCTGTTGATTGAGCAACTCAACGGCTATGCCGAGTGGCTGAAGACCGAAATGATGCCACGGGCTCGCCAAGACCATCGCCTACCGGCCGAGGTGTATGCCGACAACCTCAAGAACTTCGGCGTCCGTGATACACCAGAACAGCTGATTCGGGCTGCCCAGTTCGGCTTTCAGGAAATCAAGTCGCAAATGCGCTCATTGGCGCGTCAGATTGCGGCACAACGCGGTTGGGAAAATGGCGAATTGATGCATGTCATGAAGGAGCTGAAAAAGGAACAGATTCCCGAAGACAAGATTCTCGAAGTCTATATGGACCGTTTGGCAGCCATCGAGGCGATGATTGTTGAGCACGACATTATCACCTTGCCCGATCGCGACGCTTCGATTCGCCTTGCGACAGAAGCCGAATCGTCTGCCATACCCGCGCCGTTCATGAGCCCGCCGCAGTTAATCGGCAACACTGGTCAGTACGGCGAGTTTGTGCTGGTGCAAAAAAACCCATCGATGGGTGAAGACAGCCAGATGGACGACTGGAATCACGACTCCGTGACCTGGGCACTGACAGTGCACGAAGCGCGCCCCGGGCACGAAATGCAGTTCGCAGCGCTGGTCGAGAACGGCACATCCCTGGCCCGCACCACCTATGCATTCAACAGTGCCAATGTCGAAGGCTGGGGCTTGTACTCTGAGGCCATCATGATGGAACACCTGCCGCTTGAAGGTCAGCTGTTCACTCTGCTGGCCAGGCTACAACGCGCCGGCCGCATGTTTATGGACCCAATGGTCAACCTCGGCTTGATGTCGCCAGAAGAGGTCACCGATTTCATGGTCAATCAAATTGGCTTGTCCAAGGCCATGGCCAGCTCCGAGGCGGACCGCTATGCCTTCCTCGCACCTGGGCAAGCAACGTCCTACTACTATGGCTATCGCAACCTGCAACGTTTGCGAACAGAAGTGGAAATGACGCTGGGCGACCGTTTCAATCAACGCAAGTACCACGACTTTATTCTTGAGCAAGGCCTGTTGCCTCCAGAGCTGCTAAGGCAGGCAGTGTTGGAAGATTTCGTGCCTGCACAGTGATGCCACCTAACGAGGCGGATTGAGCCCGTCCGCAAAGGCACCCCGTTGCGCTGAATGTGTCGACAAGGACGTCGAGACTAGTGATTCCCACCAAAGTCCTGTCGAATAGCCCTTTGTCCGGTTTCACGCGACAACCTTGTATGTATTAGACAAGCATACCTGGGAGCCAGTCATGAGCGGACATCATCCATTGAAGACACTATGTGCCCTGCTGTTTGCGGGCCCAGCGCTGGCCACAGTCAGCGTGGGCACCAGCCCTGGTGCTGGCACCTGCGACTTCACCACCATCTCAGACGCCATCAACGCCCTGCCTCCGGGAGGCGATCAGATTCGGGTGCTCAACAATCAGGTCTTCAATGAAGACCTGTTCATCGACCAAAACGTCGACATCGTAGGTGGCTTCGATACTTGCGATGACACTAACACCAATACCCACGGCTCGGCGCGAACTCAAATCGTCGGTAGCAGTTTGGGGCCTGTAGTCAGCATCGATTCGCCCGCCATCATAGGGGTCAGGCTGGCCAACGTTTGGATTCAGGGTGGCGATGGTGGGTCAGGTGGCGGTGGAGGTGTTCGAGTAAACGCCCGCGGCGCGTTGTACCTGACAGATGCATTGCTGCTGGCCAACAGCGCGCAAAATGGCGGGGGCTTGTATGTCACCAATGCCGATGCGTTTGATCTTGATGTATTCATCCAGGACACCGACATCGCTGGCAATACGGCTGGTCTCGCTGGTGGCGGCATCTATTGCTCAGGCAATGTGAATATGATGATGGATGAAGAGTCGACCATCACCGGCAACAGTGCAACCAATGGTGGGGGCGTGCTAGTTGAAGATTTTTGCTTTTTTTCGTCCTTTGCTGGAATCGACTCAAACGATAGCGCAGCACTGGTTGGAATAATGAACAACTCGGCAACGCAGTCTGGGGGCGGTATTCATGCCCGGCTTCGCGGCCAGGCCTTGCTATCGGGCGCGATCGACCCGGCCACCGGCTACGGCCTCGCCGGTCAACCCGTCTCCGTTTCAAACAATAGCGCGGGTGAGAAGGGGGGCGGCATTTTCGTAACCGGCAACTCCTCGCACGCGTTCGTGCGACAGAGTCAATTTTATTCCAATCACGCTGGCCTTGATGGTGGCGCAATAGCCGTAGATGACAACGGAACTCTGATTGCTGACGATAGCGGCGCTTGTTGGCGACAGACCACGTGTAACACCTTTGAGCACAATAGCGCAGACCGTTGGGGTGGAGGCATCGCAATCGCGGACGGCGGTGGTGTTGCGTTGAACGATACCGCTCATATCGGCAACCGGGCTGACCTGGGCGCAGCCATCTACATGCGTGATGAAACATCGCTTCTCTACTTGGACGGCAACGTTTTGTATCAAAACGGCAACTTCGGTAGCGGCCAATGGGCTGATCAGTACCTGGTTCGCGTGTTCGGTGGCCTGGCGCAGCTACGCCAAACCACCATCGCCGACAACGATGTGACAACCGCAACTCTGGGCGTTAGCGATGGCGGGGGCGCGGCAGATGTCAGCATTCTAAATAGCATTCTGTTGGGACAGGGGCTGACCCCGGTGAGCTATATTGGCATGCCCACGACCAACAACGACTGCCTCCTTGTAGACGAACAGGGCCAGCTGACTGGTACGATCATCTTTTCGGTTGACCCACAGTTTGTCGACCGCGCCAACGCAAACTACCACCTTTCTGCGGTCTCGCCAGGCATCGACATGTGTTCCGACAGCGGTGGCCCCAGGCACGACTATGAAGCGCAAAGCCGGGGCTGGGATGACCCCACCATCGGTAACGTCGGGGGTGCGTTTGACGTCGGTGCCGATGAGTCCTACTTGAGTGACACCGTTTTCGCGTCAGGTTTCGGTGAGTATTAGCGAAACTCTATTGAGATTTTGATCAGTAAGCGTGAGACTGGCGGCACGATCACGACAAAGCAGTGACTGAAAAAAATCGAAAATGAGTGGATGGATCGCTATCTTGATTGCCGTTGCGTCGCCTTTATGGGCACTGCGCGCAGAAGTTGACGCGGCGGTCGCCGTAGCGATACTCAACCTGATCGCCCTAAGCATGATCTTTCGGCCCAATTGGTGGACATTTTGGCTTCCGCTGGGATTTTGGGAACAGATGGCGCGTGATAGCAAGCAGGCCGATCGCCAGGGTCCTGCCATTGTCTTTATCGGCTGGATTGTGCTGCTATTATCATTGCTGCTAGCCGCGAAGGCCTAGCGAGAGCGAACCGACACCTGCAAAAAATCACCTCTAGATCATGCTCACAACAAATCGCCTCAAACCCCTCTTCCTTATTCTGATAACCACCGCCTTGACCACACCGGGGCAATCGGTAGGTGAACAGAGCTATCGGTCCGAGTACGTCGCAGAACAGGGACGTCAAATTAAAAGCCTGTCTGAACAAGACATCGATGCCCTGGCCAACGGCAAGGGCTGGGGCCTGGCCAAAGCCGCGGAATTAAATGGATTGCCCGGTCCGCTTCACCTGCTGCAGATGCGCGATGAAATTTCGCTGACAACAGAACAAGTTACTGCAGTAGAAACCCTGTACCAGGACATGAAAAACAAGGCGATTCCATTGGGGCGGCAACTGATTACACTTGAACGACAGCTGAACCAGGCCTTCGCCGACAATTCGCTATCTTCTGAAACGCTCCGCAGCTCCCTGCAACAAATCGCCAACACTCGAATGGAACTGCGTTACGTCCACCTAAATGCTCACCTGGCAACGCCCGGCATTCTCACCGCGGACCAGATCGCCCAATACAATACGCTGCGCGGCTACGGTGAAACCGATCGTTGCGCGAGCGTGCCCAAGGGACATGACCCGGCCATGTGGAAACGGCACAACGGCTGCGACTAATCCGGAAAACTCGGGAGTCGCAGTACCGTTAGGGCTCCATGCCGCTGGCGAAAATCGGGTATTGATAAACGATGAAGTCAGAGTTCTCGGGCATGTCAATGTTCAACACGATGCTCGGGATCAACTCCCCACCTACCGTAAACTGTGAGGGGACGACGTAGCTGTTGTTGTAGAAAGACTCAAATTCGTGCCGAACATGGAAACGATCCGGAGTCACAAATCCAACTTGATCTGGCATCAGCGCGTTTTGTCCGACGATATCAGCGGCATCGACATCGCGTTCAAAGTGATACTCCCAGGGCTTGGGTATGAACACCTGAAAATCCAGGCCAAGCGGCATGTCGCCCATGTCTTGGCGGAATATCACCCAGTTGTTGCCATTGAAGTAAAACAAGCCAAGCGGGGAATTGAGCGTTGGGAAACTGGTATTGGATGTATCCATCGTAAACATCGGCCTGGCGTCTGGGTTCCCATCCAAATCTGGGTGCGACAGTATCGTGCCATCGTTCTGCGTATTGCCGGCCGTAGTGGTGTGCATCAGCACAGCATCTTGTTCAACAATCGTCACGATAGGCCGGCTGGCAGGCAAATTCTCAAAGTCATTTCTGGCCAGAAACCAGGCATTTGAGAACCCCAAATAAAATACTGAGTACTGGTATTCCCTCGCGCTGGTCTCCAGGGTCACCACCATTTTGGCATTCGGGTTGCCATTGAGCATTGGATGGTCCAACCAAAAAATGGGCTCATCAAGATCACCGGGAATATCGAATACGATGGTGTAGCGCGTGGTGGCTGATGAAGTACTGGACACAACCAACAACGCAAGAATTGCGAAAACAAGTTTCTTCACTGAATGCCCCTAATTCTAATTGGTATCCCCAAGCCAGATGATATTACGTCCTCTGGTCAATAACTATCGAATGGTTGGCATTACTTCTACATGACAGAGCAGCGAGCCCACGCTAACATGAATCAACTCGTTGCCTACCGACCCGGGGCCTAACCTTGATCTCAAACCAGTTCAAATTCATTGCCGTTGCGATGACCGCAATTGCGCTGAGTGCTTGCTCAAGTGCGCCCACCGTGATCGCCAATGGCGCACCGGGGTTCTCGCTTTCGACCTACAGCACCTTCGGCTACTTCGACCCGCTGGATACCGACCGCGGCGATGTCCAGTCACTAATGAGTCAGCACTTGATTCACATTACGCAGATGGAACTGGAGTCACGAGGTCTGGTCCGTGATGATGACTACCCGCAGCTAAAACTGAATTTTTGGACTGCGGCCGGTGTCAGTTCGCCCTCCAGCCAACCCCGCGTGGGTGTCTCTGTGGGGCACGGGTCTGGCGGGTATTACGGATCAAGAACCGGGGTAGGCGTTTCCCTGTCGACCCTGCTCGGTGGCCCCAAAGACACGCAAACCATTGGCCTCGATTTTGTCGACGCAGAACGTGAGCAGCTGGTATTCGAAGGAACCTACACGGCTGAAATATCAGGCGAAGATGCCAACGCCTTGTCTGCAATGGTCGACCGCGCTGTTCAAGAAGTGTTTGCCGAGCTGCCGGCCCAGCCCTGATTGAAACCATGCAGTTATAGCAGCCCAAAGGCTCACAAAGCCTTGGTATCGCCCCTGCGGAGTCCCACACCTTGCGGGTCGTTAGCTCCCGCACCGAAAAATTCATATAGGATGGTCGGTAAAAGACAATAGCCGACCGTGATATGGATCCATTTGCCTATCTAATCATCTCGCTGTTTTTCACAAGCTGCATGCTGTCCATCATTTTCTTCGTGGCTTGGCGCAGCTTCGGTCGCGAACCCCATGCACTGATGTGGGCACTGGCCTTCTCCTGCGGGGCCTTCCAGTGGTTGCTTAACTCCATTGGCAGCAGTTGGTTTGATGATCGCCGACTTTACTGGATGACGGCATCGGCCACCGCCATCATCGTCATCTCATTGGCCTACGGCGGGTTCCGGCTGTGGGCGAATCTCAACCCACGGTGGGGACGACTGGCATTGGCTGGCATTGCCGTCTGGTTGGCCATCGGCTGGCACACCATTGTTGAACGCCACGTGGGCTGGAGCATGTCACTGGGGCTGGTGTTTTCCGCCTCGCTGTGCATCTGTTGTGCCGCCATCATCGTGCAGCGAAGCCCGCGAACCCTGGCCGCCGAGTATGGTGCCGCTACCGTATTTCTATTGTTCGGCGTATCGCAATTTGTGGTGGCCTGGGCGGCTTTCATGCAAGGTCCGGAGCTAAATGAGGACTATTTGGCTATCTATCGGCAAGTCAATTTTCTGGCGCTTCCCACGGCATATATTGGCATGGGCCTGTTCACGGTTTTTATACTCGCATCAGACCTTTCCGAGCAGATGAAAAAACTGGCGCGGACTGATCAACTAACCGGCCTGCTCAACCGTCGAGGCTTCCATCAAACCTCGGATGAGGTCATTGCAGACGCGCGAACAGATAGCAAGCCTCTATCACTTGTTCTTCTCGACCTTGACGCTTTCAAGACGATCAATGACAAGCATGGTCACCCCACGGGGGACGCTACATTGGTCAGCATTGGCCGCTTCCTCAGCAACTGTTGTGGCCCGTCAGAACGAGCGGCACGGCTCGGTGGTGAGGAGTTTGTGGTCATCATGCCCGGCTCAGACCTTGCCCAGGCGACGGAGCGTGCAGAGCAGCTGCGTCAACAGTTGGCTGCGTTGATGATAGTTGAACGTCACCCCTCGTTGCGCATCACCGCCAGCTTTGGCGTGGCCACACTGCGCGATGCTGATAGCGACCTGTACGACCTGTTCAAGCGTGCTGACAGGGCCATGTATCAATCAAAAAGAAGCGGTCGCAACCGCGTGTCTGCCGAGACTAACTAGAGCGCGTCCACGCGCCAAACACCTAGGGGTAGACGCGCCCGAGCTAGTATCGGCAAGCCCGCCCTGACGCTCTACATACCTAAACCACGCTACTATTTGATTTACCTATCGCAAAAATAGAAACAATCGATTTCTATAATTGAAGGTTGAGGGTAATACTGCGATGTAGCCAATCGTCCGGATGCGCGCACATTTTCTAATCCCTTCGCGTGCTCAGATCAATTGGCCGGGGAACCTGTCCTAACAACTCGCAATGGGTGAAATATGCGCAAACAACTGAAACCTCTAGCGACCGCACTGGCGATCGCTTTAACAACACTCACGGCTGGCGGCACCGCGTCGGCCATGGAGCCAAAATCCAATCAGTTCTGGTGGCCGGAACAACTTGACCTCGCGCCGCTGCGACAACACGCCGCCGAATCCAGCCCGATGGCGGATGACTTCGACTACGCCGAGGCATTCAGCGCACTGGATCTTGATGCGCTCAAGGCCGATATCGAAGCCCTGATGACCACATCGCAAGACTGGTGGCCATCAGATTATGGCCACTATGGTCCGTTCTTCATTCGTATGGCGTGGCACAGCGCGGGTACTTACCGCGTACTTGATGGGCGCGGTGGTGCTGGCGGCGGCCAGCAGCGTTTCGAGCCACTCAACAGCTGGCCAGACAATGCCAACCTGGATAAAGCCAGACGACTGCTCTGGCCGATCAAGCAAAAATACGGCCGAAGCATCTCGTGGGCGGACCTGATGGTACTAACCGGCAACGTAGCGCTCGAATCGATGGGCTTCAAGACCTTCGGTTTCGCCGGTGGCCGTGAAGATGACTGGGAAGCCGACCTGGTCTATTGGGGGCCGGAGAGCCAATTTCTGGCCGATGAACGCTACAGCGAGGGCGAACGTAAGCTGCAAAAACCTTTGGGTGCCGTGCAAATGGGCCTGATCTATGTCAACCCGGAAGGGCCTAATGGCAACCCAGACCCGTTGCTGGCTGCACAGGATATCCGTGAAACGTTCGGCCGCATGGCCATGAACGACGAGGAAACCGTCGCTTTGATTGCTGGCGGCCACACCTTCGGCAAGGCTCACGGCGCTGCAAAACCTGCGGACTGTGTCGGGCCTGAACCTGCGGCTGCAGGGGTCGAGGAGCAGGGTTTCGGATGGAAGAGCAAATGCGGCAGCGGCAAAGGCGTTGACACCATCACCAGTGGATTGGAAGGTGCCTGGTCAGTGAACCCAACTGCATGGACCACTCAGTATCTGGATAACTTGTTTGCATTCGAGTGGGTGCAGACCAAAAGCCCGGCCGGTGCAACTCAGTGGATTCCCGCTGACGGACAAGCGTCAAGCCTGGTACCCGACGCTCATGACCCTTCGAAGCGACATGCCCCGATCATGTTCACCACGGATCTGTCCCTGAAGTTTGATCCGCAGTATCGTGAAATATCCAAGCGCTTCCAGGAAAACCCTGAAGAGTTTGAGCTGGCCTTCGCTAAAGCCTGGTTCAAACTAACGCATCGCGATATGGGACCGAAAAGCCGCTATCTTGGTGACCAGGTACCGCAGGAAACCTTGCTATGGCAAGACCCGGTGCCAGCCGTATCCCATCCACTTGTTGATGCCGATGACGTTGCCGCACTCAAATCCGAAATACTGGATTCGGGCCTGACTATTCCGCAACTGATCCGTACTGCCTGGGCGTCTGCTGCCTCCTATCGAGGAACAGACATGCGTGGCGGTGCCAATGGTGCGCGTGTCAGTTTGGCGCCGCAGAAAGATTGGGCAGTAAACAATCCGCAGGAACTGGCCAGTGTTCTGGAGCGCCTCGAAGCTATTGGAACAGACTTCAACGACAGTCAGGCTGACGACACACGCGTTTCCTTGGCCGACCTGATTGTATTGGCCGGCGCCGCCGCGATCGAACAGGCTGCCAGCAATGCAGGTCACGATGTCGAGGTCCCGTTTACTCCCGGGCGAACTGATGCCACGCAAGAGCAAACCGATGTCGACTCATTCGCGGTACTTGAGCCCAAAGCCGATGCCTTCCGCAATTACTACAGCGAGCAGAGCCTGTTGTCACCAGCCGAGATGATGGTTGATCGTGCCAACTTGCTGACCGTTAGTGTTCCAGAAATGACCGTGCTCGTTGGCGGCATGCGGGCATTGAATGGCAACAGCGACGGTTCGGCGCATGGCGTATTTACCGACCAACCAGGGACTTTGAGCAATGACTTCTTCGTCAACCTGCTTGACATGTCTACCGAGTGGAAGAAGTCAGCCGACCATGCAGGCCTGTACGAGGGGCTGGACCGCAGCAGCGGCGAGCGCAAGTGGACGGCCACGCCAGTAGACCTGATTTTTGGTTCTCACTCGGAGCTAAGAGCCATTGCTGAAGTCTACGCTGAGGCCGATGCTGAGGGAAAGTTCGTGCAGGACTTTATTGCAGCCTGGGTCAAGGTCATGACCCTCGACCGATTTGATCTCGGTTAGGGAAGGTCCAAATGGATAAGGCCGCATCACGGTGCGGCCTTGTCCTTCACGTGTTCGCAGCCGATCGCTTCATTAGAAAGTAGTAATAAACCAGCCCGATCAGCGCACCAACCGGCAGTGTCGCCCAGCCAATCACCAAATAACTAAGCAGCGCGTATCCAGCCGCCCCCCACAGGCCATTGATAACATCAATCGTCGCCTCGCCAAGCGAAGATCCGGGTCCTTGCAGCAGCCAGTAATCGATATTGCTGCCCACAATCATCAAATACCAACAGACGTAATGAGCAAATGCGGCACCTAATGCGCCAGCACCAATACCTCGCCCCAAGGTCAGTCTGTTCTTTCGCTCCACCAACAGCCACCAGGCCAAAGTAGGTGCCAGGAAGGCGGCCACTGCAGCGTAATACTGAAAGTGCTTCAAGCCGTCACCGGGTGCATCAGACAACAGCACATAGCCGACGACAAAACCCACTGGCGCACAGATCAGACCCATCACTAGAGATTGGCGGACTCGACTATTCATACAGCACCTATTGTCGTTGTTTTATGTGGGCGGTGCGTATTGTAGCAAACGATGCCGCAGATACCGGATCGACAACGGGCAATACAAGCACAAGGGCATACTGTTCGGGTCAGTAAGATAGTAGGTTGACAATATTATTGAACCTACATAAAGCTGTTGATTTATACAGTTATTTGTTGTTTGATAGTCAATCAACAAATTGACCAAACTTTGGGAGGCGAACCATGATCGGATACGTAACACTGGGAACCAATGATCTAGAGCGTGGAGCGAAGTTCTATGATCAACTGCTGGCCGAAATTGGCGCCACACGTTTCATGGAGGAGTCTACATTCGTGGCATGGGCGGTCGACCCGAATGCACCAAGCCTGGCCATCTCAAAGCCCTTCGACGGCAAACAAGCCACCGTCGGCAACGGCGTCATGGTGGCCTTGATTGTTCAGTCCACCGACCAGGTAGACGCCTTCCACGCCAAAGCCCTTAGCCTCGGCGCCACGGACGAAGGTGCCCCAGGACCACGCGGCGACAGCGGTTTCTATGCTGGCTATTTCCGTGACCTCGACGGCAACAAATTGAACGTGTTTTGCATGGGCTAAGACAACCCCATCACCCCCGGCCTCGGCCCGGGGTGATACCTTTCGAGGCTACTATCTCACTCAGGTAACCGGCCCCGCTGAGCAGGCCATCAATGGCACGCTGGCTGGCCTCGTGGCATCGTCCACGGGAGTCCACAGCCATCCCGCCGCGAGGCGGGGCGTTGAGTCACGAAGCCGCGGCGATCGATGGGTCAGTGTTGGAAAAATAGGCAATGAACCTGCTCCCAGCCGATACGTGTCCTTCGTCATCGCCCACGTTAATCCAGCGCCGACCAACCACTTGGAGTGAAGTTGGGTCACGCGCTTCGACTAGCTTCGGCCACCCCGGTCGGATTTGCCATCCATGGCGAAACGATTCAGCTCCGTACGTAACCCCAGCCCGACCATCCTTGGCCGGTCGTTCGGCCACGCCGAGTGCCGTTAGGGCACTCGGCATTGATGCGGCCTCACCCAGCTCAAGCCCGGAATGACGCGGGGAGGGATCCGGATTGCAGAGTGTTTAAGGAACCGAGCAACGCGATGGTTCCGCCCCACCCCACACACGGGTATTCCGCGTTCTCTGACGAGTGCAGATTGTTCGATCGCGATGAGAGGGAATAGCCTGTCTATTTCCCGAATTGGGATCGGACAAGCTGTGCCGTC
>BQJN01000085.1 GCA_021604725.1 Lysobacteraceae bacterium
CGCCGATGTTGGCCAGGCCACCTGGGAGGAAGTGAACTTCCTGCCAATGGGTACTGGAGCTGGCGCGAATTTCGGTTGGTTTCCCGGTGAGGGCGTGACCGGGACACCGGGGTTTACGGACCCCGTGTTCGCGTATATTCACGACGGCGCGCGATGCTCCATCTCCGGCGGGGAGGTATACCGAGGTCCAGACTACCCGGACATCTTCGGCACTTATTTTTTTGCTGACTATTGCACTGGCGAAGTGTTTAGCTTGAAAAACGAGGGCGGGCAATGGGTATCCGACGTCGTCGCCGACTCCGGGATTGGGGTGACCACATTCGGAACCGACGAACGTGGAAATGTGCTGGTTGGCGGCCAGGGTGGCACTGTTTTGATGCTATCCGATGGCGCCCCTGTTGAGCCCGGCCCGGGATTCGACGGTTCGACCAGTGGCACTTTCGCTGCCGACGGATTACCTGACCAGGGGCTGTCCCTGCATGTTGCCTCACAGCCCAACGGCAAGATCTTGATCGCAGCAGGATTATTCGCCTACGACCTCAACGGCAACGACATGTGGTTGCTGGGCACGGCCATCGTCGACATCGGCACCACCATCGTTCAGCTGGAAATGGATCGTTTTAGCGGACCTGTTTTTCTTGATTTCAATGCCGATCGCGCAGATCGTGAGCCCGTGGGCACGGTCACCTTGCACTCAACTGGCTGCGATGCCCTGTGGGCCGTTCTGAAATTGGGCGACTTGGGTTCAGCCTCATATCAATACAACCGCGTCACCGGAATAGAAGGCCGCGAATGTACACCGTAAAGAAGTAGAAGGGTTTCAATGCATCGCGCTCCTTGAAACCCACGACCGCGTTGGCCAGGGATGGCCAGTCGCAGACGAGGCATTGCTCAACTTCGCAGAATCAACTCCACCTGCCGACGAATCACTTGTTCGACTGCGGGCCGGTCAAAGCTCTGTTCAGTGCCCCGCAAAATGCACTCATATTCTGTTCGCAGTATGGTCGCCAACAACAGTTTCGAATCCAGCGCTGCGTTGGGGCTGCCGGCCAAGGCAAGAAACGCCTCAATCAAATCGACAACGACCTGAAATTTGTTGACTAACACCTTCTTCAAGCCCGGGTCACGTAGCGCTTCATCACTAAATGCTGACTCAACGAGTCGATAGTCCCGTGCTTCCGTGACCTGGTATTCGATGTGTGATGTGGTCAGTTCGGTCAAAGTATCGACCAGGCCCGCAATCACTTCATCAGTCCGCTCACGCCCCTCGAACTGGCGCAGCGCATCGTAGCTGCGTTTTTCAAACTCTCGGTTCGCCGCCATCGCCGACCGCGCGTAGTGACGAAACGCATCTCCGAGCAGGTCGGTCAGATCCTTGAAGTAGTAGGTCGTGGCAGACAGGGGCACATCGGCTTCGGCGGCAACAGCACGATGACGAACACCCCGAACGCCTTCTCGCGCAATGATCGCCAAAGTTGCGTTTAGGATGCGCTCACGCCGCTCGACGCCGGTGCGTCGAGACACTTTGCGCCCCTGAAATCGAATCGTCATGCCTTCCCCTTTGTTCGCCGTCTCAACTTGCGTACGCGGCAAAACACACTCTACAGCACGATACTGCCCTAATCTGTGCCGAGGTTCATCTTATTTGCGATTCGACGCGGTTGAAGCAGCGCCAAATCGAGGCAGCTGCTCTCGTTCTACTGGGAGCTTTTGTAGATGGGGTAGAGCAAATAATGCTCATCGTAGTACGGCGTTCTTTCATAGAAGAATCGCAACCGCTCTCGCCGCGAGCTGGCGAAATCAGCATCAGACTCAAGCTTGCGCAGAAACTCGGCGCGAAGTGCCGGGTCGGCTTCGAGCATCGCGACCGCCATCGGCTCGATAACATAGCCCTCGATGTATTCGGTGCGAGTCAGCATTGAAGCCATGAACCCCCACTGCAACAGCGAGTCTGGCGACTCTGGTTCAAGCAGCAATACAGCCAGTGTCCCCAACGGCTGGCTGGTATCGACGCGACAGGTACCTGCCGGCAGCGACAAGGACATCGTCTCGGAAACCGCGCCACCAGGTGCGATGCGCAAGCGCCCTTCAAATGGTGTCGTCGCCTGATCGACCTTGGCTTGAGGCAGCCGATAGCGAGTCACGGTCACTGGCTCACTGCTGTCGATGGCCTGGCAGACAATACCTTGTGCGTTGAGCACTTCAATCACGTTGGCCCATTGCGGTGGGATGTAGTAATAGGCCGGTCGTGTCGTAACCGCACTTGCCGTATCGTTGGCGATGATGCTCACTTGCTCAGGCTGCTTGTCGCCAGTCCAGCGTACCTCTACCCCGCCGGTCACTTCTGACAGATAGGTCTCGGCCCGAATAGCCTTGAGCTCGAATGATTCCTGGCCAGCTGAGTCGCCCACGGTCCAGCCCAATGCGATGCGCTGTTTGGGCTGCTGATCAGCAGCGATGGCTTCACGCAAGGCTTCGGGTGACGATGCTGCAGCCTTCAGTGCTGCTTCGAGCAAGACATAAGTCCCCAGCACGCGCTGCCGATAGGGCTTCAGCGAGTGGTTTTCAACCAATACCGTCGGCAGATGTCGGGCATCACCCCAGCCATTTGAAAACCGAACGCCGGCAGTCCAGCGGTATTGGCCGCCACTGAAATCGCGATCGTTGGCGGCAAACAGCAGCGGACCAGGTTCATGACCTCGTTGCACCAGCGCTTGGTCAACCCGAGGCGTGAGCACTTCAGCCAACCACGCCGATGATGCTGGCGACCAGGCGTGGTCACCATTGAACCCATAGGTAATGTCGTATTGGTAGTCGGCACCATCGGTGACGTGCAAGTCCAGATACAGCTGCGGCTGCCATACGTTGACGACTTCGGCAATGGCTCGAACGCCGGCGGTATCGAGCTTGGCGTAGTCGCGGTTGAGGTTCAGGTTGTTGGCATTGGTGCGCCACCCCATGTTGCTTGGACCACGCTGATTGACCCGGTTGTACGGCGAGCGACGCTCATGGCCATCGACATTGAGGATGGGCACGAACAGCAGGTTAACCTCATCAAGCAAGCCATCGAGCCGACCGCCCTCGATCAGATCACGTAGCAACATCAAGCCGGCATCCTTGCCATCAATCTCGCCGGAGTGAATACCAGCCTGAACCAATACGCGAGGCCGCTCGTTGGCCAGCATCGCTTCGGGCGTGTTGGAGCCATCACCACTGGCGATAATCATCCAGATCGTTCGACCCTGTGCACTTTGCCCAATGGCCAATTTATGAAACCGAGGTGATGCAGCCAGCAATTGATCCAACCAGCTGAACGTTTCTTCATAGCTGGGCGTGGCGGTCAATCCAGTCAGCTCAGATGGCGTGACCCAACGGTGAGAGTCTGCAACCTGCAGCATTTCGGACTCACCGCTCCAGGCATTGGTCGGTGGCAGGAACTGTTCTGCGGGCGTTACAGACATCAGGCTGGCAGATAAAACAACAGCGATCGGCAACATATACAGCCTCGAGCAAGTGGCGACATTGGCAGCGGCTCACGGTATCGCAAGTTGCCGGTCGACAAAAGACCCGTCCGCTTGAAACACAAACGACATCAATCTGTCATGCCGCCGAAACACCGGCCACCTAGCCTTCCCGGTTTTCACCTACATCGAAAACACTCATGCCGTTATCAAAATCCAGCTTCCTTGTAGCCCTTTGCGCACTATCGTCCAGCACCATGGCCCTGGAGACCACCTCATCTCGTGAACCACTGATCACCCTGCAGGCGATCGGCAGCTACCAAACCGGCCGTTTCGACGAGGCCGCACAGGAAATATCGGCCTACGACCCATTGACCTATCGCTTGTATGTCACCAATGCCGATGCGAATACTCTGGACATAGTCAGCATCCGAAACCCTCGATTTCCTTCCTTGCTACAGTCCATCGATCTGTCGGTCTACGGCGGCGGTCCAAACAGCGTCGCAGTGAGCAGGGGCAACGTAGCGGTTGCCGTCGAGGCCGATAACAAGACCGATAACGGCTCAGTGGTCTTTTTCAATCGCTTTGGAGAGTTTCGCAATCAGCTCACCGTTGGCGCATTGCCGGATATGCTCGCATTCAGTCCGGACGGGCAGTGGTTGGTCGTCGCCAACGAGGGTGAGCCTAATGACGACTACACCATCGACCCGGAAGGCAGCATCAGTGTGATTGACCTGTCGGCGGGAATAGCAATGCTGACCGACTCAGACGTTCGCACCGCGGATTTTCACGCGTTCAATGATGCGACTCTGGACTCTACGGTTCGCATCTACGGCCCCAATGCGACGGTCGCCCAGGACCTCGAGCCCGAATACATCGCCGTATCCGCCGACTCAACGAAAGCCTGGGTCAGCTTGCAGGAAAACAACGCCATGGCGGTGGTCGACCTGGTCAACGCAACGGTCACCAACGTGATCGGCCTTGGCTTCAAAGACCATAGCAGCATCAGCAATGCACTCGACGCCAGTAACCGCGATGACGCCATCAACATTCGGCCGTGGCCGGTCTATGGCATGTATCAGCCCGATACCCTGGCCTCGTACACCGCTTACGATGGCCGAGATTACGTGATCTCAGCCAACGAGGGCGATGCGCGCGACTACGATGGCTATAGCGAAGAAGCCAGGGTCAAAGACCTGACGCTCGATCCGATCGTATTCCCGGATGCGGCCGATCTGCAGCAGGACGAGAACCTGGGCCGTCTGAAAACCACGGTTGCCAACGGTGACATTGATGGCGACGGCGACGTTGATGAAATCATGGCCTACGGCGCACGTTCGTTTTCGATCTGGAATGACCAGGGCGTATTGATCTATGACTCCGGTGCCGACTTCGAACGTATGACCGCTAGCGTGCTGCCGAATGACTTCAACTCTACCAACGACGAAAATGGCAGTTTCGACAACCGCAGCGATGACAAGGGCCCTGAGCCAGAAGGGGTGGCTATCGGCGAGTACCGAGGACGCACGTTTGCCTTCATCGGTCTGGAGCGAGTGGGTGGCATCATGGTTTACGACGTCACCAACCCAGTCTCACCGCGCTTTGTTGAATACGTCAACACCCGCGACTTCACTGGTGATGCCGAAGCTGGCACGGCAGGCGACCTTGGTGCCGAGGGCCTGCTCTTTGTACCGGCCTGGCGTTCACCGATCGGTTACCCACTGCTTGTTGTGACCAACGAAGTCTCAGGCTCTACGACCATATTCAAGATTCGCCGCCGAATTTTGTAGAAGCTACGGCCTCGCGCGATACAAGGACGTATCGCCATTTCGGTGGGGTACGCTTTTCGCAACCCGCGTTCCAGTACGGACTATTGCGACACTTCAAAGTGCGTGGCTCGACAACGATCGGGCCTAGGCGATTGTCGTCGGCGACGCCTGAACCTCCGATACAATGCAGGCAATGAGCTCACGCATTGTCAAAAACCTGCGATTCGCCGCTGGCATGGCCGCCGGCCGTTACGACCTGACGCTGCGTGCGCATGCCATGCTCCGGGGCATGGGCGACCGTCTGGTACAGGCGGACACCGAGCTGTGCATTGAAGGCTACCAACGCTCCGCCAACTCCTATTTCTATCGGGTAGTACGACGTTGCAATCGGCAATTGCGAATTGCCCATCACCTGCATGCCGTTGCCCAATTGAAACGTGCCATTCGCTACGGTATCCCGGCGGTTGCCTTGATCAGAAACCCGTCGGACACACTCACTTCTCTGCTAACGTCGGACCCACGCCTGTCGGTCGATCTTGCGGTGTCTACCTATATTCGATTCCTGCAGGATCTCAAACCCCTGGCTGACAATTTGGTCGTAGCGTCGTTTGATCAGGCCATCAACCGCCCGGGCACCATCATTGCAGCGCTGAATCAACGCTTCGGTTGCCAATTGCAGGGTGCGGACATCAGTCAACAACAGCTGCACCGCCTGAAGCAGCGTCTACATCAAGGGTCGGCGCAACGCGCCTTTGCGCCGGTGCCCAATGCGCTGAAAGAAAAGCGCAAATCGGCTTTGCGCCCTCGCATCGAGGACCACCCCAGGCTAGCCGTCGCCCAACAGGCCTTCGATGAGCTTGGGAAGCACTGACCCCGATAAAAACATGTGACGCCGCATCGCTCCTGCCCGAGCTTGCGTGTACCATGTGCGCCCCGATCTAGTTTTGCACACCCACATGCAACTGTTACTCAATGCCGATCTTTTTGCGCCCGAACCGCTTGGCGTCGCTCACCTGTTGATCGGCGGCGGCAAGGTATTGTGGCAAGGCACCTGCTCTGAAACCCCACCCAGCGACTGGCGAGTGGAGACCATTGACCTTCAGGGTAAACGCCTGATGCCGGGGTTGATTGACGGTCACGCCCACCTCACCGGTGGCGGTGGAGAAAGTGGTTTCTCGTCGCGTGTGCCACCGGTGCCGCTGAGTCATTTCACCTCTGCCGGCGTCACCTCGGTGGTTGGCTTGCTGGGGACCGACGCCGAGACACGCAGCATGCGCTCGCTGGTGGCGCAAGCGCGCGGTCTGCGCGAAGAAGGCATGAGCGCCTGGTGCTACTGTGGCGGCTACCACCTGCCGGCAGCGACCGTCACCGGAAGTATTCGCTCCGATATCGTTCATATCGATCCGATCATTGGCGTTGGCGAACTGGCGATTAGCGATCACCGCTCAAGCCAACCAACGCTGGACGAATTTCTGCGCGTGGCCAGTGAAGCCCATGTTGCCGGCATGATCAGCGGCAAGGCCGGTATCGTGCATCTCCACCTCGGCGATGGCGAACGGGGATTGGACCTGGTGCGCAGGGCCTTGGACATCAGCGAACTGCCAGCGCGCACGTTCAACCCGACTCACATCAACCGGCGTCGAGCCTTGTTTGCCGAAGCATTGGAAATCGCCGAGCGTGGCGTGCCTGTAGACATCACGGCATTTCCCGTCGAGGAAGGGGAAGACGCCTGGACCGCTGAAGACGCCCTGGAACGCTACCTTGACGCGCAGCTGCCGGCACACGGCATCACAGTCAGTTCCGATGGTGGCGGCTGCCTGCCGCATTTTGATGAGGACGGTCGAATTGACCGCTTCGGCATTGGCCGACCGCAGGCCCTGGCTGACACCCTGGCCGCGTTGTTGAGCCGCGGCAGGGCCTTGGAGCAAATACTGCCCGCATTCACAACAAATGTCGCTCAGCTCTTGCGATTGCCACACAAAGGCCGCATACAGGTCGGCGACGACGCTGACTTGATCACACTTGATGAACAAAATCGTGTTGCTGACGTCATGCTTGGCGGTGTCTGGCACCGTCGCGACCTGAAACAATGCAAGCTTGGCTTGTTTGAAACTGAAGAAAAATAGACTTTATGTGCCCTTCCGATTCGATTGAAAACACAGAGCGCGGCTACATCATTCCGATCGGCGGTGCCGAACGTAAACTGCGCAACCCGGAAATCCTCAAGCGATTTGTTGACCTGTGCGGCGGCGACGGTGCGCGCATCGCTGTCATCCCAACAGCCTCTCAGCTCGAAGATACCGGGTCGAACTACCAGAAGTTGTTCAATGACATGGGTGCCGAAGCTTCGGTTCTACCTTTCGTGACTCGGGAAGACTGCAAGTCTGAAGAGCATGTGGTCGACATAGAACAAAGTGACGGCGTGTTTATGACCGGTGGCGATCAGCTGCGGCTGTCAACGACCCTCGGCGGCACCCCCATCGCGCAGGCGATACGCCGCTGCAATGCGCGCGGCATGCATGTGGCTGGCACCTCAGCCGGCGCCGCCTTCATGCCTGAACACATGATCGCGCATGGTGCCGAAGGCAGCACCCCTCGACCTTCCAAAGTCACGCTCGCGCCTGGCCTTGGACTGACCAACAACTTCATTATCGACCAGCACTTCCGCCAGCGCGATCGCCTCGGCAGGTTGCTGACCGCACTGGCTTACAACCCCTTCGCCATTGGTCTTGGCCTGGACGAAGACACCGCCGCGTTTATCAAACCGGGTGAATATCTGGAAGTGGTCGGCTCCGGTGGTATCACCTTGATTGACCCTACCGACCTGACGCACTCATCGATGGCCGCCGCCCGTCGCAACGACCCGGTCAGCCTGATCAATATCAAGCTGCATATCTTGATTGCCGGTGGCAAGTTCGACATCAGCACGCGAATGGCGAGCCCCGAGTAGGCGCCGGCGATCTCACTCGGCACCCAACCCAGGCTCGATAGCCTCACCCTGCTGGGGCCTCTACCACGTCATCTCGGGCCTGGAAACATGGTGGGCGCCTTCATGAATAGTGCAGGCTGAAAGATGGATTCCGGGTCAAGCCCGGAATGACGGTTGGGCAGAGCCCAACGCGACACGTTCCAAAGGCGCACAAGGCTCCCCGACATCGTCATCCCGGGCCGTGTCATTCCGGGCCTGGACCCGGAACCCGGGATCCAGAAGCGCGTAGCGCCAAGAATGGACGATTGAAGGTTCGGACGGCGAAGATACCAGGGACGACAGATCGCACGACTCGTTTCCCTCCGCTCACAAAAACACCTTTGCCAGTCGCAGACGCAACCCGCTATAGTGATCCATCTCGATTCGGAACAAGGATTTTTAGGGTATGCGCATCCTCTCGACCAATGTTTACGTCGGCCCCAATTTGTATGCTCACTTTCCGGTGATTCGCCACATCCTTGATCTGGGCGAACTGGAGAAATGGCCAACGGGACGATTGGGTGCGAGTTTTGTGGATCCGTTGATTGAGGCATTGCCCGGCCTGCACGAACACGGCTGCTCTTACGGCGAGCCTGGCGGCTTGATTCGCAGGCTGCGTGAGGATGATGGCACCTGGCTGGGCCATGTCTGGGAACACATGGCCATTGAGCTGCAGAATGTCGCCGGCTACCCCGTCACCTTTGGCAAGACCCGATCAGTGGATGACCAACCGGGTCAGTACATCATGGTGTTTCAGTACCAGGATGCCGAAGTCGGCCGTGCTGCCAGCGCACTGGCCCTGAACCTGATCAACCATCTGTTGCCGGCTGAGCTGAAACCCGGCGACGCACCCGATGGCGATTGGAATTTTGAAGAAGAGCGAGACAGCTTTATCCGCTCGGCACAGCGCAGAGCACTCGGCCCCAGCACCGCGTCCCTGGTAGCCGCAGCCGAAGCGCGCGGTATCCCCTGGCTCCGCTTGAATGACTACAGCCTGGTGCAGTTCGGTCATGGCCGCCACCAGCAACGCATTCAGGCCACCACCACCGGCAAGACCAGCAACATCGCAGTGGAACTGGCCGGTGACAAGGAAGAAACCAACATTATTTTGGCTGGCCTGGGTCTGCCGGTTCCGCGCCAATACCTAGTCTACAGCGAGAGTCGGGCGGTGCGAGCGGCGCGGCGAATTGGATTTCCGGTCGTCGTCAAGCCACTGAATGCCAACCATGGACGCGGCGTTTCAATCAATTTGCGCGATGATGACGCGGTGGCGGTGGCTTTTGAAAAAGCACGCGCCCATAGCCGCAGCGTGCTGGTTGAGAGCTTCATTGAAGGTCTTGACCACCGCCTTTTGGTCGTCAATGGCGAACTGGTCGCCGCCGCCAAACGGGTGCCGGGTCACGTCGTCGGCGACGGTGAAAAAACCATCGAGCAATTGGTCGACGTCGTCAATTCAGACCCGCGACGCGGCGTCGGCCACGAAAAAGTACTGACCCGCCTGGAATTCGACCATCAAGCGGACCGGTTGCTGTCACAGCTTGGCTACACACGCGAAACGGTTCCGGCCAAAGACGAGATCGTTTACTTGCGTTCCACCGGCAACCTGTCGACCGGCGGTACTGCCGTCGATGTCACCGACATTATTCACCCAGAGAACCGGGACATGGCGATCCGCACCATCAAGGCCATTGGACTCGACATCGGTGGTGTAGATTTCCTGACCACAGACATCGCAACCTCCTATCGAGAGACGGGCGGCGCCATTTGCGAGGTCAATGCCGGCCCAGGCTTCCGCATGCATGTGGCGCCAAGTGAAGGCAAGCCACGAGACGTTGCCGGTCCTGTAATCGACATGTTGTTCCCACCCGGCACACCAAGCCGCATTCCGATTGCCTCGATTACCGGCACCAACGGCAAGACCACCACCTCGCGCATGCTGGCGCATATCTTGAAAATGGATGGCTACACCGTTGGCCTGACCTCTACCGACGGCGTCTACATCGACGGCCAACTCAGTGTCCCCGGCGACATGACGGGACCGGCGTCGGCGCACATCGCGCTGCGCGACCCGTCCATTGACGCGGCGGTGATGGAAACGGCTCGCGGAGGCATGTTGCGGTCTGGCCTGGGCTATACCGAATGCGACGTTGCCTGCTGTTTGAACGTCAGCGCCGATCACTTGGGGCTGAAGGGCATCGATACTCTGGAGCAACTGGCCGAACTCAAACGCATCCCGGTCGAGATCGCGACCGGCGCGGCTGTGTTGAATGCCGATGATGAACACTGCCTGAAAATGGCTGATCACACCAAGGCCAAAAAGCTGTGTTACATCACCATGAACTCGTCTCACCCACTGGTCAAAGAACATATCCGCGCCGGTGGCCAGGCGTTTGTACTGGAACAAGGCATGAACGGCCACATGATTGCGGTGTATGACGCCGAAAGTCACACCCCTTTGCTGTGGACGCATCTGATCCCGGCCACTATCGAGGGGCGTGCCATGCACAACGTGCAGAACGCCATGTTCGCCGCTGCGCTCGCCTACAACCTTGATGTGCCGCTGGACAATATTCGACAAGGTCTGCGCACCTTCGATACCAGTTACTTCCAGGCGCCTGGACGCATGAACATCTACGATGAGCATCCGTTCAAGGTCATTCTGGATTACGCGCACAACCCGGCCGCTGTCAAAGCAATGACGGATCTGGTCGATCGCTTCGAAGCCCATGGTCAACGTGTTGTGGTGCTGGCGGCACCAGGTGATCGACGCGACGAAGACATTCGCCAGATTGCTTTCAACGTCGCCGGCCATTTTAATCACTACATCTGTAAACGCGATGACAGTCCACGCGGTCGTGGCGAAGCGGAAGTGCCAAAAATGTTACGTGATGCTTTGCTCGAAAAAGGCGTCGAGCCCGAGTGCATTGAAGTCATCATCGATGAAAGCGAAGCGGTTGATGCCGCTTTGGATCGCGCACGACCCGGAGACCTGGTGTTGATCCTCGGAGACGCCATTGCTCGTTGCTGGAAGCAGATTATTTACTTCAAGCCAGGGCAAAGCGGCGAGGCACGCCCAAAGCAGAAAGCAGCCCCAGCGGTGAACCTGGACGATGAACCGACGTTCGACCTGGATGACAGCATCGAACTGATTCGCGATGAACGTGGCGTTCGCATCGCCAAAGAAGAATCAGACTGACGCACGTTGAAGTGAAGTCCATATGACCGATGGCTCAGTATGGAGCTCTTTGCGCTCCGACAGCGACCCCGACCGTCCCATCGCCGAACTGGTTGATTCACGACGGCTAACCGGTCCCAACGTCATTCAACTGCGACCTGGCGCAGTGATTGATGTCAGTGTTGCGTCTGCAGATGTCGACGCATTCATTCGGCGTTGGTCGACGCATACGCAAATGATGCTTGATGCTCTTGCTTGGGCCGAACAGGCGATTACCACTCGCCGCGTTGTTGGCGGCGTCAGCATGGCGATCTCGGCACCGATTGACGTGTTGTATGCGGCAACAGAAATCAACGAATGGGCCTTTCAGGCGACCGTCAGTGGCGCATCGGTACAAGCCTTTGAACAGGAAGTGGCAAGGCTGCGGGCACTCGCCGCTGAAGAAGCCAATGCTGCAACAATGGCCATCGCCGACGCCGCAGCAAGGGCCGGCGTTTGCTGCTTGACCGACGATGATGAGCTGTCGGTTGGCCTTGGACGTGGCAGCAAGACATTCTCAATTGAAGCATTACCTGACCCCGATCAAATCGACTGGGCGGCCTTGTACGATATCCCGGTAGCCTTGGTCACCGGCGTCAATGGCAAAACCACAACGGTGCGCCTCTCCACCCATATCGCCATGCAAGCCGGTCACAATATAGGGGTCAGTTCGACCGATGCCATCGCCGTTAACAAGCAGGTGCTGGATCGTGGCGATTACTCGGGTCCCGGCGGGGCACGCGCTGTGTTACGACAGCCCGGTGTCGATTTGGCCATTCTCGAAACCGCCCGTGGTGGTCTGCTGCGGCGTGGCCTCGGCATTAATCAGGCGAATGTGGCACTAATCACCAATATCGCCGAGGATCATCTCGGTGACTTCGGATCCAGTACGGTCGAAGAACTGCTGGCCATTAAATGGATCGTTGCTACCGTCGTGGCCGACCAGGGCGAACTGGTGTTGAATGCCGATGACCCGATGCTGGTTCAGCGCGCTAAAGACCATAAAGGCACGATAGTCTGGTTCGGCACCAGTAACACCCAGCTCATTGATCGGCACGTTGCCGACGGTGGCAAAGCAGCCACCTTGCGCGACGATTCGCTGGTCTGGTTCGATGGCAAGCACTGGAGCACGCTTTGTGACATCGCATCGATTCCATTGACGCTGGGCGGCGCCGCAAAACACAACATCGCCAATGCACTCGCCGCAACGGCATTGACCGGCTGCCTGGGCGTCAGCGTGGAAATGATTCGGCAAGGCCTGCAAACCATGGCCCCGAACGACAACCCAGGGCGCTGCAATTTGTTTACTGTCAGCGATACCACCGTATTGGTTGATTTTGCACACAACCCGGACGGCCTGAGAGCACTTGTCCCGGTAGCGCGGTCCCTGGGAAAACAAAAACGATTCTTGTGCTGTGGCCAGGCGGGGGACCGAACCGATGAAGAGATTCGCGCCTTGGCAAAGGCCGGCTGGGATCTTGAGCCTGATGCGGTATTTGTCTCAGAACTGGCTGACTATCGACGCGGCCGCGGCCCCAGTGAAGTGTTTGCACTGATTCGCGATGAAATGCTGAACCATGGTGCAGTCGACTCGCAAATCATTCACGTCGATGATGAACACCAGGCACTGGACCGGGCATTGGAAAACGCACAGCCCGGCGACCTGGTCATCATGCTGGCCCTGGCCGAGGCCCGATCGATTATCGAACGCTTGAACGCAGCGACAGATTGAACCGTACAGTGCTACGCTGACCATGACGAAAGTCATGTATTTTTCCGTTCCCGTTTAAACCGTATGCCGCTGGCCGGCATCTATTAAGGCATGATCGAGAAGGTGCAGACAGTTGAACACGACTCAGGCGACAGTGCCGACAGCGATGCGCTGTTGGTCAAGTTGGCTTGTCGTGGCGACCGTCGCGCCTACGAAACGCTTTATCGGCGCAATATTGGCCGCGTCTATGCCTTGTGTATTCGACTAAACAACGGCAATCGCGAACAGGCTGAACTACATGCACAAGATGCATTTGTGCGAGCCTGGGAGAAGTTGCCGACATTTCGAGGCGACGCACAATTCTCGACCTGGTTGCATCGGCTGACGGTGAATCTGGTGCTTGGCGACAAGCGAGCACAGAAGCGCCGGATGAAGTTCGAGCAACCTGAACAGGAACCCGATCGTCATGGCGATACTGACCGCGGCAGCGTGCGCAAACGAATGGACCTTGAATGGGCCATCTCCGAACTGCCACACCGAGCGCGCCAGGTCCTGGTATTGCATGACGTTGAAGGCTACAAACACCACGAAATCGCCGACATGATCGGCATGGCTGTGGGCACATCAAAAGCGCAGTTGCACCGTGCCAGACGGTTGCTGCGGGAGTGTTTGGCATGACTATGATGACAGAACAACAGTTATTGGATGAGTTGGGCCGCCTGCCCCGCTCGATTGAGCCCGAGCGCGACCTTTGGGATGGCATCTCTTCGCGACTGGAGGATCACGCCCCATTGGTGCAGCCGGGATACTCACGCCGCTCTGTGGGCTGGGCCGTCGCCGCCACATTGCTGGTCGGCATCGCTTTTGGCTTCAGCGTCGATCGCTTCACCGAAGCTGATATTGAGATGACGCCCATCGTGCAAGACATGAGCGTGCCAGGCCTGTCGTTTGCAGGTATGCAGCAAGAATATGCCGGAGCCATCGCCGAGTGGCGTGGTCAGTCACCCGACCAAAACTTGCCTTTGGCTGCCGTCGAACAACTGGAGGCTGAGTTGGACCAGTTGCAGGAGGCCGTCGATAACCTGGCCGCTTCAATGGAAGCCGACCCCAACTCACCGCATTTGGCACGCATGTGGCGCAACGTCCAACAGCGCCAGATCGACGTGATGAGAATTTTGCATGGGCACCCCGGCTTTGCCGAAACGTCCACGACCGAACCCAGTACGAGGAGCTTATAACATGATGACTAGACTAATCTGGCTGGGCCTGGCCATAGCCACTACAGCAACGGCCGGTGGCCGCATGGAAGAGGTGATTGAGGTCAACGCCGATGTCACTGTCAATGTCGAAAACATCGCAGGCGAGGTGCAGATTGATGCCTGGGATCGCAATGAAGTCCGCGTTCTTGGTGACTTGGGCGACGGCGTCGAAACATTGCGAGTGACCGGCAACAAATCGCTGGTCGAGATTGAAGTGGTACTCAGCCAGCGCTGGAACAATCACCACGTTGACGATACTGACCTGATTATTCAGGTGCCACGCGGTGCCAGTCTCGAAATAGAAACCACCAGTGCTGACATCATCGTCTCAGGCGTGGAAGGTGCACGATTTGTCGCCGAAACCGTGTCGGGCGATGTTGAGGCGGGCATTCGCTCAAAATACATCGAAATCGGCACCGTTTCCGGTGATCTTGAGTTGGCCGGCGCAGCCGACACCGCCGCACTGTCGACGGTCAGCGGTGATCTGGTAGCCACCGGGCTCAATGGCGAGCTCAGCGCTACCAGCGTCTCCGGCGATATTGAAGTATCAGGCAGCGTGATTCAGAGAGGTCGTTTCGAGGCGGTCTCCGGCGACGTCGAACTCATCGTAGGCTTGGCCAAAGGCGGCACTATCACTGCTGAGAGCATGAGTGGTGCGCTGGTCGTGATTTTGCCTCGTGAAGTATCAACGCGGATTGAGGCAGAGACGTTCTCCGGTAGCTTGAAGAGCGATATCGGTGAGGTCATTCGCGCCAAGTATGGCCCGCAGAAGCGATTGGAAACCACCGCAGGTGGTGGCGATGGCCGCATTCGCTTGACCAGTCATTCCGGTGACGTTCGAATTCGTCGTCAATAGCCCAAAATCTAGTCCTTTCCATGCCCCACTCGCAGATGGAGGCTGTTGCGAAACTACAGCCGCCGCGATACACGGATGTATCGCCCATTTCGATGGGCTTTAGGCCATTGAAATGTAAGGAACCCGATAACCACGCTTCTCGGGTTCCGTGGTGTTGCTAGTCCAGGACGGACTATTGCAACACCATCGGTGGCGACGTGGGGCATTTTTTTGGCTAAGTTCTACCCACCAAAGCGGTAATTGAAGCCAATAAAGATACCCGGCCAACTGTCGGCATCGGTGATTGGGCTGTCCTCAATCTCACTGGGTAAGAATTCGTAGTTCATATTGATATCCATGCCCCAGCGCTCACCAAGGTTGCGACTGTAGATCAATGAGATATATGGGCTGGTGCTGCTACCCGGTTGGTAAATGGGACGGCCGGGAGCGGCCTCATTGGCGCTGACGCCTACATAGTGATTGTTGAATTTCGACGTACGATGGATGAAGCCTACGTTTGGAATCAACTCCCATTCGTTTTCTCTGAAGGTGTACGACAAAACTCCGCGAACTCGATACGACTCGTATTCACCGAAAATATCATGCGTTGCGGCCACATCGAAGCGCGTTTGTTCGTTGAAAACCAGACCAGCCATCAAGCCCAACTCGGCGGTTAACCTGCGACTGCCAACGCCAGCCAGCGGGCCTGCTGTCTGGCGGTCCAGCGTGAAACCGGTGACGGTACCAACGATGGCAAAGTCAAAATGTCCATACGGCCGCTTTAGTGGCCTGAAACCCAAATAGCCATCGCGCAAAAAGACGCGTTTCTGCGCGTTGTAGTGCCGTGGCGTATTGGTGGCATAGGGCAAAGGAGTGACGTCCGCCCCCTGATCGATGTAGATTTCTCCGGAGGCAAAAACGCCGAGGCCGAGGCTGATGTTGGATACGTCAAGCCACTGCTCTGACTGATCCTGGGCGACAACCGTATTCGCCGCGGTCAACACGGCCACCAACAACAAACCCATCGCCCACTTCATCGCTCACCTCTCCCACGTTCCAAACCGAATCGGCCACAGGCCTGGGCTCAATCATAGCAGGTGATATGGCGGTTGATGGCGATCGAACCCGTTCTTGTCGCATACACTTAATTTTCATCAGACATTTGATTGACATTGTCCGTCAATTTATGCACAGTCCAGGTTCTGAATAGATAGATGGGGATCTGTCTGTTCAAGGCCGGACTTCCTCGTGCGGTCAAAAGAGGGGATCTTTTCTTTTTTGTGAGAGCAAAGAGGAAGCCAGCCAAAACAGGCTGTTGTGCGGGCGGACGTGCGCAGCCTTTTGAATCAATCAATTTAGGGAGAAGACATTCATGCGAATGCAAAGTCTATTGGCTAGCGCCATGCTGGTGAGCCTGCCGGCCACAGCACAAAACCTATTGGCAGATCTCAACGAAGGTGAGAACTGCGAAGTCAGCAGCATTTATGCCGATTACCAGGCACCAAAACGCCTGGCCTCAGTAGGCGGCGAGATTATTGAAGGTCCATCGGCCGAGTTTTTGGCCAGCGAGCAGCACGCCACCTGGACCTGGCTCAACGAATTTGCCGTCAATGGCGACAAGATGGCGACCATCAGCTTAAGTGAAAGCGATCTGATGGCGATTGGCGCCATTGATTGCCCACAGTGCGACCTACTAAAGGCACAGGAACGCCGCGTACAGGTCGGTGTCTCCAAAAATGTTGGCGTTACCGTTGATCTGAGCAACCACGTCAAGGCTATGGTCGACACCGGCCAGGGCATGATGTGGAGCAGCAGCATCAGTTCACCTGGCGCTTCGGCCATGCGTATGGAAGTTCGCGACTTCAATATGCCCAAGGGTGCCGAGCTTTACGTATTCAATAGCCATGGTGAGGCCTTTGGCCCTTACACCGGCATGGGTCCGAACGGCAACGGTCACTTCTGGACCAATTCCATCACTGGTGACAACCTGCGCATGGCGATTCGCTTGCCGAATGAAGGCGACAAGGCCCTCGGCGAGACCTTCATGACCATCGCAACCGTTGGTCACATGGGTCCGCGTTTCCGCATCGCTCGCAACATCGCTCCGGCGGAAGTTGGCGACAAGGCGTTTTGTTCGTTCAACGAATCTTGCGTCAACAACGCCAATTGCGGCTCCACCAACAACGCCGTCAACGATGCGCGTCTGGCTGTTGCCCACATGATTTACCAATCAGGTCCGAGCTATTACATCTGCTCCGGTGGCCTGTTGAACGACACCGACAACAGCAGCGTTCGTCCGTTGTTCCTGACCGCCAACCACTGCCTGTCAACCAACAGCGAAGCGGCCTCTTTGGAAGCGATCTTCGACTTTGATACGCCTTGCGGTGGCAATTGCGATCAGTACGCACAAAACACCAGCAACTACCCGATTCGTACCAACGGTTCTTCTGTTTTGTCGACCAGCGGCACCAGCGATTACACCCTGCTTGAGCTGAGCCAGACCCCGGGCGGCACCCGTGCCTATCTCGGTTGGACCAACTCAGCGGTTGCATTCAGCAACAACACGCCGCTGTATCGCATTAGCCACCCAAGCGGTGCACCGCAAGCCTATTCAGAGCACAGCGTTGATACCAGCAAAGGCACTTGTGGCAGCTGGCCGCGCGGCAACTGGATTTACAGCCATGATGAGAATGGTGCCACCGAAGGCGGCAGCTCTGGTTCACCTGTAGTCAATTCCTCAGGCCAGGTCGTTGGTCAGTTGAGTGGCGGTTGCGGCACCAACGTTAACGACACCTGCGACAACATCAACAACGCCACCGTTGATGGCGCGCTGGCTGCTTACTTCAACAATGTCGCGCAATACCTCGATCCGAGCGTTGGTGGCAATGATCCGACCATGCATGTTCACAGCATCGTGCCAAAACTGCGCCGCCGCAACGCGCTGGCTCAGGTTTTCATTCGGGACGAAAATGGCGCCAAGATTTCGGGCGCGACGGTCACCGGCACCTTCTCAAACGGCGCCAGCGGCACCAAGAGCGGTACCACCAACAGCAAGGGCAAAGTCACGCTGAAGAGCAACCGCGCAAACGGGATCAGCAGCTTTGACTTCTGCGTAGACAACGTCACCCATGGCACGCTGGTTTACGATGATGGTTCAAACGTCGAAACCTGCGACGGAATCTAAACTCAACATGGCATGACTTCGGTTGTGCATTGAGAAGCAAAGGCCGGGCTCGCATGAGTCCGGCCTTTTTTTTGAAAAAGGATCGCTACCGCGAAAAAAGGCGGATAACCACAGAGATCAGGGAGTTCAGGGAGATTGCTATTAAAGAAAAAGGGTAACCGCCGAGGTCAGGAGATCAATGAGGTCGCAGCCGCGAGTTGAACATGCAGGAAGTGAAAACACTTCCATGCGTGTCTTGTGAACCGTAAAGTTTCAATTATTTACGGGGAGAACGAAAGGACTCCCTGCCCTGGTTTTTCCCAAAGCAGGCGAGTCAGGAGCCTCTATGAACTCTTTGTCTCGGCGGGTGAGTGGACCATGATGCGCAGTGCCTTGACGGCACTGTGCGGTTCGCGAACGACTGCACATGGATGTGCAGGCTGGGGGTTTGCGCGAATTGAAGTGGTCTCGCCATGGATGGCTGCTTAACCTGGTATCTACGCAGACCAATGCATCATTAGCGTAATTAATGTACAAAAATCGTGCGTTAGCTGACTACTGAGCTCCCTGATCTCTGTGGTTACCCGCCTTTTCCGCGGCAGCAGTGCCTTCAACGCCCGCGAGGCGAGCACACTAGCCGCGCGGTTTGTACCAGGCAGCGTCAAGGATCGACCACAGGTGCACAATCCAACCTAGCCAAATTAACCACAATATGGCGGCAAACACGAATTGAAATAACGCCGAAAGCGGTCGCCCTTGCAACAGCTGACCGAGCCCGGGAATAAAGAAGCTGCACAGTGCGGCAATGACGTTGCCCGCAGAACCTTGTCCGTCCATTCATTCGTCTCCTAACAAAACTTACTGTGTTCGTAGCAATTCTCGTGCCAGGGCAAACCCGTGTCCACCAGCATATAGCCCACGCTTCAATTGTTATGTTATATTGTTTCAATTGCTACATTCATGACGCAACCTGGAATGAGTATCGCTCGAAAACAATGGTCCGCAGCACTCATCGCCCTGTACCTGGGGCTGATGCCGGCATTGTTGTTTGCGCATGATTCTGAGCACATTGACCGTGACAGCCCAGTCTGTGACGTGTGTGGCCTGCACGGCAAGACACCGCCAATCCAACCCAGTGACACCACACACTGGGAGATGGCATACGACCCCTCTTATGCTCCAGCTGCTGCAACTCCCTGCCCCACTAGCGCCTGCCTTTGGGAAGTTCAGGCCCGTGCGCCACCAATCCAATTTTCGGACTATGACAACCATTCCCTGCTGACCGAGTAGGGAATAACAGTTTTCGAATTTGCTGGGCGAGCAGCCCGCAAATGACATTGGATTGAACACAATGCGTACCTTAGATCGATTATCCCCGCAGAGGGTGATTCTGACCATCACTCTTGCTGCTATTCCCATGGTGACTGCCCAGGCGCAAACGGCCGATGAGCACGACGTCGCGGAGATTCGTTCCATGCTCGATGCCCTGCGCGACGACTACGAGCAACGAATTGCCGACCTTGAACAGCGCCTGCAACGTGCCGAAGCGCGAGCTGCAGACGCCGAAGTTATGGCCGAAGATGCTGCCATCGCCGCACAGAATGCCGCATCAGCATCTGCCCCGCCTGTAGTGACCACCACGTCCCCAAGCGCCTTCAACCCTGGAATTGGTGCAGTATTGGTCGGCACCATTGGCCATCTCGACAATGACCCTGAAGGGGTAGAGATCCCCGGCTTCCAGTTGGGCGGAGAACCCAACCCAGGCGACGGCTTGTCATTGGGTGAGTCCGAGATCAACTTTAACGGCAGCATCGACGACAAGTTCTTCGGCAATTTGACCTTTGCTCTTGCCAGTGAAGAAGGCGCCATCAACGTTGAGCTGGAAGAAGCCTGGCTGCAAACCACCGCCTTGCCAGCAGGCCTGCAACTGACTGCAGGTCGCTTTTTCTCCGGATTCGGTTACCTCAACGCATTCCATCGGCACGCTGATGATTTCGTTGATCGGCCCTTGCCATATCGAGCATTCCTGGGCGGCCAGTTTCTTGATGATGGCCTGCAATTGCGCTGGTTGGCCCCCACTGACCATTACCTCGAGTTCGGCGGTGAGCTGCTACGCGGTGACAAATTTCCCGGCGGTGATCAAAGCGATGGCATGGACGCTTTCAGCACGTTTGTAAAAACCGGCGGCGATTTTGGTACGGACCACTCATGGAAGGCAGGCTTGTCTTACCTGCGATCTGATGTCCTGGGTCGCACCGGTGGGCACGGTCATGGCCACGAGGAAGCGGAGGGTGACGACCATGAAGAAATGGAAGGATTCTTCGGTGACAGCGATCTCTATGGTGTCGATTTGGTCTACAAGTGGGCACCGAATGGAAACGCTCGACAGCGCAATCTAAAACTACAGGCCGAGTATTTTTGGAGGGATGAGAAAGGCTTGTTCGATGGGCTCAACTACAGCGGGCAGCAAGATGGTTGGTATGCCCAGGCCAACTATAAATTCGCCCCAAACTGGTCGGTCGGTTATCGCTATGACCAATTGGAGGCTGACAACCGTGGCGTTGACGGCACCGAACTCGAACCAGGCTCGTACACGCCCCGTCGCAACAGCCTGATTATGCAGTGGCACAACAGTGAGTACAGCCGATTGCGTTTGCAGTACATCATCGATCGCTCCACGGAGGTCGATGATGATCAGCTATACCTTCAATACGTCATGAGCTTCGGCGCACACCGCGCCCATTCGTTCTAAGGCCAGGAACAGACCCATGAAAAACACTATTCTAGCTACCGTCTTGAGCCTGGTTGCACTACCATCATTGGCGCTCGATATCTTCGCCTGTGAGCCCGAGTGGGCCGCACTGTCACGGGAATTGCTGGGTGAGCAAGCGACCATCTACACCGCCACCACCTCATTGCAGGACCCACATTATGTTCAAGCCCGCCCCAGCCTGATCGCGCAGATTCGCCACGCCGACCTGTTGGTGTGTACCGGTGCGGATCTGGAAGTGGGCTGGCTGCCACTGTTGCTGCGGCGCGGTTCACAAAATATCCAGCCCGGACGCCCCGGACACTTTCTGGCTGCCAACCATGTACGCAAACTGGAAGTCCCGACTACCATTGACCGCAGCCAGGGCGACATCCACCCTCAGGGCAACCCGCATGTACATCTGAACCCGCGCAACATCAGCCGCATTGCTCGTGCGCTGGCTACGGCGATCAAACAGGTTGACCCCTCCTTGAGTCAGGCGGTCGACAACAACCTGAATGACTTCGAGCAACGTTGGCGATCGGCGAGGGATCGTTGGGCTACTCAGGCCGAATCGCTTGCCGGATTGCCGGTCATCGCCCATCATCGTAGCTTTAGCTACCTTGCTGACTGGCTGAACTTAAACGTGGTCGACACCATCGAAACTAAACCGGGCATTCCACCGGCAAGCTCACATTTGAGTGAACTGTTGTCGCGCTTCAAAACTCAACCACCTGCGTTGATCATCCGAACCCCGTATGAGGACAGAAAACCGTCCGCCTGGTTGTCTGAAAAACTGGGTGCGCCGGCGATCCAGTTGCCTTACACGACTGACGACGACCACCCGACATTATTCGCCTTGTTTGATTCAATCATTGGCACGTTATCTACTGGTACCGCGAAGTGAACTGGGCGGCTGTAGACCCAGTGATCCTGCTGCCAGCGTTAATTGCTGGGTTGCTGGTTCTGTCTACTCACGTACCACTCGGTCAACGCGTACTCAAACGCGGCATTATCTTCGTTGACCTGGCGATCGCCCAGGTCGCTGGACTCGGCGTGATCATTG
>BQJN01000086.1 GCA_021604725.1 Lysobacteraceae bacterium
CCACATTGGGTTTTGATTGTATTCACCTGTAAACCAGAACGTACAGTCATCTGTGGGGTCTATGCGCATTGATGCGTAATCACCATAGCGAAAGCCCGCATTTGCTGCTGTACCGTCGACGATTACATGCTCAGGCTCGGACAGTGCTCCGCTCGGTGCATCGAATGCCTGTCCGCTGTAACGGAGGCCTGGAAACGTCCCGAACTGGTCGGATACGTTGTAGGCCAGAGCGATGTTGCCTGTGCCGTCCATTGCGATACTGGCCATCCAGCGGTGGCTGTCGTCTGGTGCCCAGGTGCCTTGTTGATGCACCACCCAATCATTCAAGCCACGAATGGGGCCGTATTGTCGCAGCTCAAACCACCGAACGCCGGCCGGGTTTGGCGGTGCTGGAGTGCCGACCGGGTCGACATTGGTCACCATGTTGCCGACAAGCACGTCGTAGTTGCTAAACCGCCGATAGCTCAAGCGCCACATGATCACTTCGCGCAACACGTCCAGCTGTCCGCTGGTGCCGGTCTGTGGAATGCAGGACGTTGCAGTCAGTCCGCACAAATCCGATGAAAACTCTGCAATAGGCAGGGTTTGGTTGAGGAAGAAAGAGGAGTCTTGCGGGCTCAACCAGGCGAGATTGAATTGCCATAGTTGCAGCCAGTCTTGACTCGGGTCGGCGCTATCGGGAAAGTGTGCCTCATCGTCGACGTGGCGCATGAATAACGCCGGTGATCCGGCATCCGGCAAGCGAGCGCCGTCGATATCAGCCGGTGTCAAAGTGTTGAAATTGAAACCGGGCAGGTCATCAATAGCGAATCTCTGAACGCTTGCCGGGGCGCCCTGCAACATGGCATCGCGTTGCAGCGCATAAACCGCAGGCGCTTGCTCATTGGTGGTGACAAAGTAGGCATTTCTCCAGATCGAATACTTTGGGTAGTCCGGAAAAAAAGGTGCCGAGACCTGATAAGCAAACCAGCTGCCGGCTGTTGGATCATTGGTCTGTGAGACATAGATACACAGTCGCCTCAAATCCGAGGTCGAGAATTCCGTGAGAATCCAGCGATCGGCGAACTGGTCGTAAAGGGCGATACCATCCCCGGCACCGCTGGCGCAGGCACCGCTACCCAGCTCTTCCAGTACGAACGGCCCGTTTATTATGCTCATGTCTTGCTTGTCGTATATGGCGACAACCGAAGAAATGCCGCCGCCACTATCCTGGCCGTTGACAATTTGTATGTAATGGCTGGGTCCGATGGCACCGTCTGAATCGGGAGGGATGAACCCGGTGAAAGCCTGCCCGTCGATGGCTGTCACATTCCCAAACCCGCTGTCGGTTCCGGTCGGCTGGTTGCGCTGAGCCACCGTGTCAATCGTTCCCGGCAATGGGTCAACCAATGTTGAGCCTCTCCGCAGTCGCGGCGCATTCAGGATTGGGTCACCGGGCTGCCAACTACCTGGCGAGGCAAATTGGCTGGAGTCAACCGAAACACTTTCAGCGGCGAACGGGCCGAGCACTTCGGCACCGCGGTATCGGTCAGCTGCTGGGGCGTTCGCGCAAAATGCCAGTGCCGAGATTACAAATGTACGAATCATGGCGGCATAGTCCATCATCCGGAACTGCCAAACAAGTCCTGTCGGGTGTGACCACTGGCACTTCACTGGCAACCACATCACAATTGAGTATTGTGCAATTGTACTGCTCGCCAGGTTTAATATCCCTCATGCCCCGATTGATCGCGCCAGTTTGTCTGGCACTACTGAGTTCATCCGCCCTTGTCTATGCGGCCGACGAGTCGCCCCAGCAATTGGCGGCATTGTTTGACGAGTATTTTGAGCAAAATCTGGAACTGAACCCGATACAGGCGACGTTTATTGGGGATGCCAGGTACAACGACCGCCTTCCCAATTTCCTGAGCGAAGAGCAGATTGAGAAGAACCGTCGATTTGACGAATACTGGTTGAATCGAATCAAGCAGGTCAGTCGTGATGAGCTCAGTGGTCAGGATCGCTTGAGTTATGACGTTTTCGTCTATGACCGCGAACAGGCGCTTGAGGGTTACCAATATCCGGGTGAATTGATTCCCCTCAACCAGTTTTTTAGCTTTCCCAACTTTGTTGTGCAATTGGGTTCCGGCAACAGTGCTCAACCTTTTGCCAGCGTGGTCGACTACGAAAACTGGCAAAAGCGCGTCGAACGTGTGGTCACCGTCTTCGATCAGGCCATCTTCAATATGCGCAAGGGCATGAAGATGGGCATCGTGCAGCCGGCGGCGATCATGGAGAAAGTGTTGCCTCAGTTATCCGCCCATGTAGTCGATGACCCCAACGACAGCCTGTTTATGGGGCCTGTCAACAACTTTCCCGATGACATCAGTGAGCAAGATCGTGCACGTCTGACCGAGGCCTATCGTCAAATGGTCGCAGATCAGCTGGTACCGGCTTACCGTCGTCTTCGCGACTTTATTGCCGACGAGTACTTGCCTGCGTGTCGCGATACATTCGGGCTCACCGCGCAACCCAGCGGCGAGGATTGGTACAACTATCAAATATCGACCTTCACCACCACCGATCTCGATTTCGAATCGATTCACGCGTTTGGCCTGAATGAAGTTGCGCGGATTCGGGCCGAGATGGAACAGGTGATGGAGCAAGTGGAGTTTGAAGGCTCGCTGCAGCAGTTCTTTACCTTCCTGCAAGAAGACGATCAGTTTTACTACGATGACGCAGAGGCCTTGTTGCAGGGGTACCGAGACTTGCAGTCCAAGGTCAATCGCTTGTTGCCGAACTTGTTCAACGTTATGCCGAAAGCCGACTATGAGGTTCGCGCGGTAGAAGCGTTTAGAGCAGCCTCATCAGCAGGTGCATCCTATATGCCGCCGTCGCCGGATGGCTCACGGCCGGGTGTTTTCTACGTCAACACCTATAACCTGCGCAGCCAGCCGAAGTTCGGAATGGAAACGCTTTCGATCCACGAGGCCTCGCCGGGCCACCATTTTCAGATTTCGCTGCAGCAGGAAGTTGAAGCATTGCCGGCGTTTCGGCGCTTCGGCGGTTACTCCGCTTTCTCCGAAGGCTGGGCGCTATATGCCGAGTCCATTGGCAGGGAAATGGGCATGTTCTCAGACCCATACCAATACTACGGGCGTCTGTCTGATGAAATGCTTCGAGCGATGCGGCTGGTGGTTGATACAGGCCTGCACGCCAAGGGGTGGAGTCGACAGCAGGCGATTGACTACATGAAGGACAACTCGTCGATGGCGGAGAGCGATGTAATTGCTGAAGTAGAGCGCTACATTGCCATTCCAGGTCAGGCGCTGTCATACAAAGTGGGCCAGCGAGTCATCTCCAACCTGCGAGCACAAGCCGAGGAGGCGTTAGGCGACAAATTCGACATCCGCGAATTTCATACGCAAGTATTGATCGACGGTGCGCTGCCGATGGCGGTGCTGCAACGCAAGATCGAAGAGTGGATTGAATCACAAAGGAAGGGCTGAGTACCAAAGCCGCCAGCAACGCGACAGGCAGAGTGTAGCGCGCGCCCAATGGCGCGCAGGCATCAGTATCCAGCTATTTTGAAAAGCAATCTGCCGGCAAGATAGTCGTTATTTACATTGCAAACCGGGTGCGCCATGTCGGTTCGAATAACACTTCTTGCCTTGGTTCTATTGTTTTGTGCCAGCGCTGGGGCGCAGGTGCCGATTCACCGTTTTACCTCCAACGCGGCGTGGAACGTCAATAGCTGGGTACTGGAAAGCGATAGCGGGCTGGTCCTCATTGATGGTCAGATGCTGAGGGGCGACGCGACCCGTTTGGCGGGATTTCTGGCCAGTTTCGAAAAGCCTCTGGCGGCAGTTGTGATCACTCATCCCCATCCTGATCACTTTATGGGACTGTCCGTACTGCGAGACAGGTTCGGCAAGTTTCCAATCTATGCAACTGAACAAACAGCCGCCGGCCTGTTGGCAGCACGTGACATGTACATGTCATGGGCACCAGCGAGCTACGGTGATGAGGTCATAAGTGAGCTGGTTGAGATTGACAACACATTTACTGGCGAGCTCACGATCGAAGCGGCCGGCTTTACACTGAACGCCTATGACTTCGGCATGGGCGAGGGCGCTGGGCACGCCGTTGTCTACCATTCTGAGTCCAAGTCATTGTTCACCGGCGACGTCGTCATGGCGCATTCCCATCACTATGTGGGTGAGGGGCGCTCGGCCCTGATGATCAAGCAATTGCAGCGGCTAAAGTCCGACTTTCCGCACACAAACCTGATCTATGCCGGACACGGTGATCCGGTGCGTTTGACCATGGTTGATGACCACATCGCCTATATTACGTTCGTGAGAGAGCAGGCAGCCAAGTTGTTGTCTGATCCGACCAATGTGGTCGATGACGCCTTGACACCCGAAGCGCAGCAGGCCTTTGCGGCCAATGTAATAGCGCGCTACCCCAGTCTCGCTGACTATGGACTGCCAACTACCATGTTGATGGGGATGAATCTCGGCGGCTTGGTCAAAGAGCTCGCCGCAGAGAAGCCTTAGACGCCTTTGATAATCAGGTGGACTGTGTTTGTTCCTTACTCTGTTGGCAGCGTCAATCCGGCCAAGCGGATCAGCTCATGTCCGGTCTTGCCGTCGAGCGACGCGTAAAAATCATCGCGCCGAAAGTGTTCGACGTCGTTGATCATCAACAAAGCGATGGCCTCAGATAGAACGGCGAATTGCGCAGCATCGACCTCGGTTTGAATCGTACGCAGGCTTTCATGCAGAGTCTCTTCGTTATCGGACTGAAGTGGCCGGTCCAATCCGTGACCGCCACTGCAGGCTATAAGCACCATCGTCACACTGATAACGCCGACAAGTTCCATTGCAAAGCGCCGATATATCCTCATTGTGCAACTACGTTGCCAAAGCTGTCGGTAAAGATGATTGAATCGCCCAACTCAAAATCACTGAAAAATATGTCATCAGGCGGCAGCACGGTTGGTTGGTATGCGACATATACGTCGACAGACGGGTTTCGATTGTCGCTGAAAATGGTCAACCCACCATCAGCACTAAAGTCAATTCCGTTGTAGTCGCCAAACTCAAAGCTACCAGCCGCATTTGGAGATGACTGGGTGGTGATTCGGTTGGGTGCCGACCAGGTTACGCCGCCATCGGTTGATTGCGAGTGGTAAAGGTCTACACCATCGCGATCTGGCAGAAATTCTCGAGTATCGTAGAAAACCACATGCACGGTCCCATACTTGTCGACCTTCATCCACTGGTTCCAACGGTCAACCTCGTTGACGTCGTCCAATTCATGTGGCGTAGAAAAATTCCAGGAGTCACCGCGGTCATCCGAATAGGCGAAGGTAATGACAGCATGGTTGAGATCGGGGTCGAAATCGTTGTCTGGCGCTGTGGTATCGGTCCAGGTCGCGTAGAGTCGGTTGTGGTAGAGGCCTCTAGTTAGGTCAACATCGGCGGCGACGTATATCCAGGCGCGCCGAGATTCCATTGATGGAATGGGAAAGTCGAAAGAGGCCTGGGTGTCTGCAACTTTAATGGGGGGATCAAAGCTGGCGCCCTGATCTGTGGAGCGCAACATCTGGATATCGCGAGGCCCATTGGCACCCCAAAAAAAGTAGACGTTGCCGTCAGAGTCTGTAGTGATGTCGCAACCGATTCCGATCGGTACACCGCCAAAACTGATCTGGTCGAACGATTCACCAAAATCGCTGGAAACGGCAAACTGCTGGATGTTTACCTCGTGCCAACACAGGTAGATGTTGTCCAAGCCCGGCGAGTCCGGGTAGATATCGACATGAAGAAACTCTTTGTCATTCAAGCCTGCGCCAGGTCCGGTCAGGGAAACGCGGCCGATACCAGGCAAGTCGTCCCAACTGGCCCCGAAATCTCCAGATCGGTAGAACCAGATGTTGTTGCCGCCGTCGAGTGTCGCGACATAAGCTTTGCTGCCGTCGAACGACCACCCCAGCGTAGGGTCGCAGCACTCCGAACCGAGGAGCGGAGCAGACTGGTTCCAGGTCTCGCCGCCATCACTCGAATAGAACTGCGTTTGTCCGGACTTGTTGACCCCTGCCACTACGAGGTCGGGATTTACCGGGTTGATCGCGATGGCGGACTCGGCTGCTGAGTTGATCAATTGCTGCTCGCCCATGAATATGCGCGTGTTGAAAAAATCAATCGGTGCTTGCGCATCGTCAAGCATAACGTTGTACCGCTGGCCATCCCAACTCACTTTTTCGTACAAACGATCTCCGATTTTGTAGCCACCATAGCGCTGAAGAAACGAGTTTAGAGTGCTGCGCGGGTATTGCAGTCCACCGGTTCGAGGGGTGTCTGGAAATTCCTTTCTGATCATCACCCGATAGAATGCGGGAGTGGCGAGGATCAACTCGTGCTCGTTGTCGGCCAGGACGGCGAGATCCTCGGCCGTCAACATATAATTGCGATCGTCCCAGGGGCCGATGTCCAAAAGGCTTTCGTAGTTGACTCGCTGATCTACACCCAATGATTGATCAACGATCTGTGCTTCCGATTTACTTACTCCAAACAATATCAGTATCGCTAACGTTACGACTGTTCGCATCACACCCTCACCAACAAACCATCCTCACCCTTCGCGAGTATGCCATAGGCAGCCGAAGTCCGGTGTGAATCAAGTACAATCGTGGCTATGCGAGTGCTTGGTATAGAAACATCCTGCGACGAAACCGCTGTGGCCGTCTACGATGCCAACCGAGGGCTGATGTCGCATCGCCTGTACAGTCAGGTGTCGCTGCATGCGGACTACGGTGGTGTCGTTCCAGAATTGGCGTCACGGGATCATGTGCGCAAGCTGCTGCCTTTGGTCACTGAGGTGTTGGCCGACGCTGACCTGGACAAAAAACAGCTCGATGGCGTTGCCTACACGGCGGGACCGGGCTTGATCGGGGCGCTTTTCGTCGGGGCTGCGTTCGGACGGACTCTGGCTTACGCGCTGGGCATTCCCGCTGTCGGTGTGCACCACATGGAAGGACATTTGCTGGCACCGATGCTTGAGCCGGAGCCACCGGAGTTTCCTTTTGTCGCCTTGTTGGTCTCTGGTGGCCACACCATGTTGGTCAATGTATCAGCCTTTGGTCAGTACCAGTTGCTGGGACAGACACTGGATGATGCCGCGGGCGAGGCGTTTGACAAGACGGCCAAGTTGCTCGGCTTGGGCTATCCGGGCGGTCCAGCCTTGGCCGCTATCGCCAAATCGGGTGACGCCAGCCGCTTTTCATTTCCGCGCCCGATGACTGATCGGCCGGGGCTGGATTTTAGCTTCAGCGGCTTGAAAACGCATACGGCCGTGCTTTGGCAAGCGCAACAACAGGGTGACCAGGAAAAAGCTGATATTGCGGCAGGCTTTGAGCAAGCGGTGGCCGACACATTGTTCATCAAATGCAAGCGAGCGCTGCAGTCCACGGGCACCAAAACATTGGTGATTGCTGGCGGCGTTGGTGCCAATCAGCGACTGCGGCGGCGACTATCCCAACTGCAAGCTCGCGTGGTGTTTCCGCGGCCAGAGTTTTGTACTGACAACGGCGCCATGATTGCCTATGTCGGTTGCCAACGCTTGCTTCAAGGCATGAGAGAACCCATGTCGATTGATGCGCGGCCACGCTGGTCGCTTGAAGACGTGTCCAATCAAACACTTTAAAGGAATGCAGGCTTGAAACCAGATCGACTTTTCATTGAGGGCCTCGAAATACAGACCTACGTAGGCATCTATGACTGGGAACAGGAACAAAAGCAGACCGTCAGCCTCGACCTGGAGATGGACTGCGATGCCGCTGCAGCCGCCAAGACAGACCACATTGACGACACCTTGAATTACAAGGGTGTAGCCAAACGCATGATCGACTACGTTGGTGGCCGTCGATTTCAACTGATTGAAACCCTGGCTGAGGGCTGCGCGCAGATCATCCTGAAGGAGTTCGGTGTTTCCTACGTCAAGGTCAGGGCAGCCAAACCGGGTGCGATTCGCGGTGCCAGAACGGTAGGTACCTTGATTGAGCGTCGTGCATGAATGTTTTTTTGTCCATCGGCAGCAATGTTGATCGAGAACGCAACATTCGCGGTGGGCTTAGGTGTTTGCGCCGGTACTTTGGTGAACTGAGCTGTTCAACCATCTACAGGTGTGCGGCCGTTGGTTTTGAAGGCAATGCCTTTTACAACCTGGCGGTGGGGCTGCAGACTCAGGACAGCCCTGAACACGTCGTCAGCTTTCTAAAGTGGGTTGAGGATGAGTTTGGTCGAGACCGCAGCGCGGCGAAGTTCTCTGACCGGACCCTGGATATCGACCTGCTGTTATACGGTGATCGTGTTATCGACCAGGTGGGTTTGCACGTGCCGCGAGATGAAATCCTCAAATACCCCTTTGTTCTAATGCCACTGGCGGAGATTGCCCCCGACTTCGTCCACCCATCTACCGGACAAAGGCTGGATGCGATGTGGCAGCAGATGAGCCTGAAGGGCCATGACCTTGAGCCCCTATCAAATCTGGATGATGGAATGCGATGAGTATGTGTGACATGAGCAGAGTCATGGTGCTGTTGATGGCAGGTTTGGCCTTGCCTGTGAAGGCCCTCGATATCACTGCGTATGCGTTGGTTGATCTCAGCCACACCTACGATCAATCCACCTTGTACTGGCCTACCTCACCGAGTGCATTTGAGAAGACCACACTGGCCTACGGAGAAACTGAGGGCGGCTTTTTCTACGCTGCGAACAGCGTGTGTACTCCCGAGCATGGTGGGACGCATATCGATGCCCCCATTCATTTTTTCGCGGATCGCGCCACCGTTGATCAGCTTCCATTGTCGCAGCTGATGCTGCCAGCCGTGGTGATCGATATCAGCGATCAGGCGAACAACGACGCCAACTACCGACTGACCCAGGCTGATCTTGCTGAATGGGAAGAGCAACATGGCAGAGTGCCCGCCGGTGTTGCGGTATTGCTGCGAACAGATTGGAGTGCACGTTGGCCGGATGCCTTGAGCTATCTCGGTGATGACACGCCGGGTGACGCGTCAAATCTACACTTCCCGAGCTTTGGCAGTGAAGCAGCTCGCATTCTGGTTGAGCAGCGCAAGGTGGCCATGCTGGGTGTCGATACGGCATCAATCGACTACGGTCAATCCACCGACTTCCTGGTGCACCGCATTGCCGCTGAGCATAACGTGCCCGGTCTTGAAAACCTGACCAGCTTGGATCAATTGCCAGCGGTCGGGGCTTGGGTCATCGCCTTGCCAATCAAAATCAGTGGCGGTTCTGGCGCTCCGGTGCGTGTTGCGGCGCTGGTTCCGTAACGATCAAGTTGGCTGTCAGGCCCGATGCTGACTGGCCAGATAGTCGTGGCTTTGCATTTCGATAAGCCGGCTGGCCGTTCGTTCGAACTCAAACGCCAGGCGCTGGCCCGAATAGATATCGACGATGGCAGCCTGCGCTGAGCACACCACTTTGATGTTCCTGTCATAGAACTCGTCAATCGCCGTAACGAAACGACGAGCCGCGTCGGCGTCCTGCTCGCTCAAAACAGGTATGCCGCTAATCATCACCGTATTAAAGCTGCGAGCAATCTCGATGTAGTCTTCGGCCGAGCGATGGCTTCGAAACAATGCGTCAAAGTCGAACCAGATCACGCCGTCACCGCGCCCACGAGTCGTAATGGAGCGCCCGTTGACATCGATGGCAGCGGCTCCTTGTGCCGCGGCCGGACAGATTTGTTCAAATATCGACTTCAGTTTTTCCTCAGTCTGCTGGTCCAGTGGCGTGTGCCAGGTTGTTGCTGCTTGCAGGATTCGCAGGCGATAGTCGGTTGGTGAGTCCAGACATAACACCCGAGTGTTCTTTTCCAGCAAAGCAATGGCTGGCAAGAAACGTGCTCGTTGCAACCCGTCAGCATAGAGGTCCCTTGGCGGCACATTCGAGGTGGTGACCAGCGTCACACCGCTTTCAAACAAGCCCTCAAGCAGGCCAGCCAACAACATGGCATCGCCAATGTCGGATACGAAAAACTCGTCTAGGCATAGCACTCGATATTGGCTAGCCCACCGTTTGCTGATAGTGGTCAGCGGCGAGCGATGGTCCTTCAGTTCAGAAAGCGCCTTGTGAACACGCAACATGAAGCGATGGAAGTGAATGCGAGTAGCGATCCCGCCGGGCAGCGATTCGTGGAACAAATCCATCAACCAGGTTTTGCCTCGTCCGACCCCACCGTAGATGTAGAGGCCTGTCACGGGCGACGGCGTCTGCCAAAACCAGCGTCTGCTCGGAGTGGTTACTTGTTCATACAGGTTCTGAAGGTGGTGCGCTATCGCCGCCTGATGCTCATCAGGATGATAGTCATCGCCGGCGACCAGACGCTGATAGGCGGCCAGCGGGCCCTGCTCGGCCATCGACGGTTCGCTGCTCAAACCTTAGGTGTCGCGCTGCCGGCGCACACCATTTTTGATCACGCCTCGCAGGTCCATAAGACGGCGATGAAAGAAATGACCAGCACCTTCAAGCTTGACCAGCTGTGGTGGGTCTTCAAGACCATCAATCCAGTCGTAGACTGCCGCCGGGGCGACCACCTCGTCTTCGTCGCCTTGCACTACCAACCAAGGGCAGTCTGGACGGGGCAGGGCCACAAAATCATACCGTTCGACCGGAGGGGCGATTGAAATCATCTGTTTGACTGGCAGTTGTTGGGCCCCTTTGACCGCCACGTAACTGCCGAATGAAAAGCCACCCAACCAAAGCTCATGATCAGGCAGCACCGATTGTGCCCACTCGGTCACTGCGATCAGGTCATTGGTCTCACCGAACCCATTGTCGAATTCGCCTTCGCTTAAGCCCACCCCACGGAAGTTCAGGCGTACGGTCTTCAGACCGAGCTCGCGAACGGAGCGCTCCATCATGTGCACAACCTTGTTGTGCATGGTGCCACCATGCAGTGGGTGCGGATGGCATAGCACGGCCACGGCGTTCCACGCGTCTGACACCTCCGGCTGCTCGGTCATGATCTCCAGTTGCCCCGCAGGCCCCTGGATCAATGCCGTAGTCGGCTCGGCGGGAAAGTATTCAGGTTGTTGAAGTGGTTGATCGGCCATAAATTTGATCTTTACATCCCCTCGACAATCCATGCAATCATACCCACATGAACTTCCTCGCGCATTCACTGGTTGCACGAGATCAGTCGGACCTGGTCGTCGGCGCCTTTTTAGGTGACGAGATTCGTGGCTCCCGGCCACAATGGGAGCCGCTTTGGTTCGCTCGTGGAATCGCGCTTCATCGCTTTGTTGACACCTATGCCGACGAGCACCCCGCCTTTGCTGCCAGTCGTCAGCGGTTCGATCCCCCGTATCGACGTTTCGCGGGAATACTGGTCGACTTGGCCTACGATCACCTGTTGGCCAATCGCTTCGCTGAGTATCACAAGCAGACCTTGCGGCAGTTCAACGACGACACGGCTGCGCACCTGATCAAAGGCACTGATCAGTTTTCTATTCGAATGAGAGCTGTTTGTCGGGCCATTGCCGATGACCGCTTGCTGGCCAGTTACGCTACCGAAGCCGGTATGCGTCGCGTTCTGGTAGCGATCAGCCGACGCCTGTCCAGGCCCAATCCCTTGGTGCATGCCTGGCAACCGATAACTGAGTGCCTTGACGGTATTGCGCTGGACTTCGAGCAGTTCATGCCGGATCTGTGGCTGGCAACGTCTGACTGGTTGGCGTCCGATCCGCTCGGTCGCAGTGAGCAGCGGCCGCCGCCCCAGGCGTGAGGGAGCCACAGAGCCTCCCTGGGATTGAATTAGGGCTCACTTAGGCGAAGGCCCAGCCGGTCACCGTCAGGCGGCGCTCAGGCGCGTAAGAGGCGACCTGTGAAACAAAGTGCATCTGCGGGACGCTGAAGATGGTCAGGGTATTAAAGCCTGGCACCAAAGTCTTGGTCACAGTTTCCTGGTTGGTAGTGAAATGCAGCAGTCCGCCCCAGTCAGCTTGCCAGCGGCGCGTCAGACCAAGCACAAAGGCGAACCGTCGTTCCTTGCCGGCATAGGTGTCGTCGTGGCTGCTGAGGTAGCTTCCGGCGGTGTATTGACTCAAGTGACCGTCAACTCGGTCGAGGCTGTTGTCACCAGTTAAGTCCTTGATGGCATTGAGTAGATGCGGCCCCTTGATCCACTCGGCCAACTGCTCATCGGCAGCGGGACCTGGCACCACATCTCGCCGTTGATAGGCCATGGAGAATCCGCGCTGCGCCTGTTGCGTCAGCTGCGCCATCATGTTTTGGCGCTGCTGGGGCGTTTGAGCGGCGATTTTGGCCGCGTCCAGGCAACAAGGGCCCTGTGGCGTGGTGAAGGCAAAATCCCACTCCTTGATCGCCGCCACTCGATCGGCGAGGGCGGCGGCATCTGCGGGCTCCAGGATGTCCTGTACGACCACGTGCCCGTGTTCGTTCAAGGTCTCCTTGTGATCGGCGCCAATGGCGCCCGATCGAATCTCCATTTCTCGCTACAGCTGGTTCAGCATCCACTCGACGGTAGCTTGCACCTGCTCATCACTGAGGTCAGGTCGACCGCCACGTGGCGGCATGTAGCCAGCCTCGCCCTGGATCCCGGCAATGGCTGAAGCGGTCAAGCCGTCTACGCCCTTGTCCATGCGTCCGGTCCAGGCCTCAGCCACCAGCATCGGTGCGCCAGCTGCGCCCGTTGTGTGACACGCCATGCATACGGTGTTGTAAATCATTTCACCGTCCAAGGAACCGTCGAAAGCGACAGTGGGTGCACTGGACGCCGCCTGCGCCTGTTGCTCAGCCAGGGCCGCGCGCCCGGTATCGCCAGCATAAACACCGCCCACGGGTGCCACACGCTCAGCGATGCGGCGCTCGCGCTCAGGGTTCTCGGTCGGCAAGATTTGCTCGTTGATCTTGCTGGCGAAAATAATGAGGATGACGCAAAAAACCATCAGACCTGCGATCAGCAGACCAAAGTTGCGCATGAATGTCTTATCGTGTTCGCTCACGTTGAAATCCTAGTAGGTGCAAGGCAATCGCGGCATTATACCTGCAGCTTAAGCTCGCGTCAGCGCACTGTGACGACGCATTTTTTGTCACCTGGATGGAAAGGGGGCTGCTGGCATGCGACAGCGTCGCGATGCACTGGCAAAATCGAAGCCGCAACTAATCCGCCGGTACTGGGTTCAATGGCAGTCGATGGTCTAAATTGCCGGCAATTTGCATTCCTTGGGAGGGCGTTGCAATAGTCTGTCCTGTATCGCAGGGATGTGGAAACATGATGGTCTGCGGGCACACAGATCTTCCTTGGTAGCGGTGTTGAGCCTTGCGGTCCCAATCGAATGCAGTCAGACTTTCGGCCACTTGGGGCCAGTCGATTCGACCACCTGCATTGAATAGCAAGCAGCCGAAACACCAGTCACCAGCAGCAACAGAACTGAGCCGGGATGGTCGCCTTGTGGTCGCCCTTCTGTCTATGGCCCTGTTCGGGGCTGGCTCTGTGCTGTCCGGTCAAAGCATCAACTGGGACCTGCTCAATTACCACCTTTACAATCCGCATGCCTGGTGGACGGGTCGGTGGATCATTGACGTCGCACCGGCGCAAATTCAGTCGTTTTTTAACCCGTTACTGCACCTGCCCTACTACCTGGCCTATCAGCACCTGGACCATCGCTTGCTCGCATTTGTCGTAGGCGCTGTTCAGGGTTTGGCGATTGTGCCGCTGCTGCTGTTGGCTCGGCGTGTATTGCCGTCGGGATTGTCACCGTGGCTGGTGATTGCGATAGCGGCTTTTGGTGTCATCGGGCCGGTGTTCCTTTCCGAGGTTGGAACGGTCTTCGGTGATGCTTTGCTCGGTATTTTGATTATTGCCGGCTTGAGCATGACGATGCGTACGCCAGCTTCAGGACAAAGGTTGCTGGCGGCCGGGGCGGTGGTGGGTCTTGCAGTCGGTCTGAAACTGACCATGGCCATATTTGTCCCTGGCGTTGTATTGGCCAGTCTGTTGATGCGGCCGATTGCTGATTGGTGGCGGGCACTTTCTTTCCTCGGCTTGGGGCTGGCAGTCGGTTACACGCTGGTCGCTGGCTATTGGATGTGGCTGATGTACCAGCGTTACGACAGCCCACTGTTTCCTTTTTTCAATCAGGTTTTTCAGTCGCCGTGGGCCGGGGTCGGCAGCTTCCGTGACAGCAGGTTTTTACCCTCGGGACTGTTTGATGGCTTGTTCAAGCCACTTCTTGCCGCGATCGACCATAGCAAAGCCCTTGAATTGAAGTACCGAGGGCCTCGCGTTCTGTTGTTGTTCCTGGCCTTGCCTGTGGCTGTGTGGCTGCTTTGGCGCGGTCGGCTAGCAAAGCCCGTTGCGGCGCTGTTGGCTTTTAGTGCCGCGACCTTCCTTGCCTGGTCTTTTGGCTTTGGTCACTACCGCTATCTGGTGCCCATCGAGATGGTCGCACCAATTGCGCTAAGCGGTTTGTTTTTGGGGGCCGTACCGCAGACTCGTCACGCTGTCCAACTGTTGTTGATGGTTTTGGTGTTAAGCCAGTTGGCGATCAAGATTCCGAAATGGGGACGGGCCGACTATGGCGAGTTGATGTTGGACATCCAGGTGCCGGAAAACGCGATGGTGTTGCTTGCTGGGCGAGCGCCGTTGGCCTGGGCGGCGCTGCAATTGCCAGATGATGTGGCGCTGGTGCGGGTGGCCGGGCGGTATCGCGGCATCGGTGACCAATCGTTGATGGGGCAACGGGTCAGGCAAAGCATTACAGAACACGACGGTGGTTTCTGGACGCTGGTGTTGAAATCCGAATCTGAGCTGGTGGAGAGGCAATTGTCTGCTTTCGATTTGCGTATTGAACGCTTGCAGTGCCGGCCAATACAGACACGAGCGTTCTACAGCCTGGGTAGTCTGCTCATGCAGTGCCCAGTGCTGCCTATTGGACAGTCCGTCGAGCAGCCGCTTTAATGGGCCTTCAATAAACACAAGGAGCCGTCTGATGCGACAGGCCATCCCATTGCTCGCGCTCAGCGCATTGATTACATCGGCATGTGATCAAACCCCTACAGCCGCCGTCTCGACACCGAATGCAGAGAAAGTCGCCGCTTCGGTACCAAAGGTAGAACCCGCGCAACAAGTCAATCAGCTAGCCGATCGCTACTACGAACAGACCTTGAGTCGAACCCCAGAGACAGCCTACTTTGCGGGCTTGGAGATTGATCGCCATGACGGCATGGAGGACAACAGCCCAGAGGCACGCAAGTTGGCGAGAGAGGACGCGGACGCCTTGTTGGCTCAGCTCATTGCGATCGACGCCGATCGGCTGGTGGGTAGCTCGGCGTGGATCACCCATGCCTACCTGTTGCAGGCGCTAGGTGCGCAGAAGGCGCAGAGAGTGTGTAGGACCGACTTGTGGAACGTAAATCAGATGGGCGGCTGGCATTCGGCCTACGGTCAGATCGCACAGTTGCAACCCACCGGCAGTGAGGAACTGAGGCAGCAGTCGCTGATCCGTTGGGCCAAATTGCCTAAGTACATCGACCAGGAGATAGCCTATCTGCGACAAGGCCTGGCCGCAGGTTACTCCGCGCCCAAGGCGGTAGTGCAACGCGTCATCGATCAGGTTGATGGCTTACTTGCTCTGGAGATTGAGCAGTCACCTTTTTACTCGCCCGCCGCCCGCGATGATGATGAGGCTTTTGCCAGCGCGACAGGCTCATTGGTCGCCGACCAGATCAACCCGGCCTTTCAGCGCTACAGGGACTATCTGGCCGGGCCGTACATGGCTGAGGCGCGCGAGACCTTGTCGGTGACCGCCAATCCAGATGGCCTGGCCTGTTACGAGGCGTCGTTGCGCGGATACACCACGCTGGACCGCAGTGGCAAGGAGGTTTACGAGTTGGGGCAGCAGACGGTGGCTGCGAACAAGGAGGCCGTGATTGAACTGGGCAAGCTAGCATACGGTCTGGACGACTTTGGGGCCATTATCGCAGCGGCCAAGGCGGACCCGGCGGACCGCTTCGACACCGCCGATGAGCTGTTGCAGTTCTCAAAAGACGCGGTACTGCGCGCCGCCGAAGAAATGCCAAAGTGGGTGGGTACAATGCCGCAGCAGCCGGTCGAGGTGGTGCCGTTCGCTGAACACGAAGAGGGAACCGGGCGCTCGGCGCACTACCGTCCAGCCGGCCCTGATCGACCTGGTGAATACCGGATCCCGCTGTATCAGCCGGAACAGCAGTCTCGGGGCAACGCTGAGGCGACGGCCTTTCACGAAACCTGGCCGGGGCATCACTTGCAAGTAGCCGTTGGCCAATCGGTTGAAGGCTTGCATCCGGTGACGCGTATTATCTGGTTCTCTGGCCCCGGTGAGGGCTGGGCTCGTTACTCAGAGTCGTTGGCCGATGAAATGGGTCTGTATCAGACCAAGACCGGCCCCATTCGTCGCCGTGCCTGGCCGGCACGCGGCATGGTCGTCGACCCGGGTTTGCATTTATTTGGCTGGACCCGCGAACAGGCCATCGAGTTTATGAACGAATCGGGTCGTTTTCCCGATGCGCGAGGCGATGAAATGGTCGACCGCATCGCCATTTTGCCGGGCCAGTTGACCGCTTACGATTCCGGCGGCCTGGAAATCCTGGCGCTGCGAGGACAGGCAGAACAAGCCCTTGGTGATGGGTTTGATATTCGCGAGTTTCATGATCGCGTGCTGGAGAACGGCACAGTACCGCTGAAACAGCTTCGGGCCCATATTGAGGCATGGATAGCGACGAAAGTGGAAGCGCCTTAATTCGCCTGTTACTTGCCAATACAGAACGTGGAGAAGATCTGCCCAAGCAGATCTTCGTTGCTGAACTCACCGGTGATTTCCGACAGAGCTTGCTGCGCCAGCCGCAGCTCCTCGGCCAGTAGTTCGCCGGCCTGGTTGTCGGCATATTGATCACGCCCGCTTTGCAAATGATCAAGGACGCGCCTCAGCGCATCTACGTGGCGCTGTCGGGCGGTAAATGTGCCGCCTTCCGGCTTTTCACCCAGGGCAACCTTTTTCAAGTGGTCGCGCAGCAGCTCGACGCCGTAACCGCTCTGGGCAGACAGGTAAATCTCGACGATACCGTCCGTGCCGGTCGCACACTTGGGCGATGCTGCGTCCAGGTCGATCTTGTTGAAGACCCGTGTTCGTGGCGCGCTAGATGTCCCAAGGTTCACCTCACCGGGGTTGGCCAGGTCTATCACTTCGATGATGTGGTCTGCCTCAGTCAATGCGTTCAACGCGCGGCGAACACCCTCGGCCTCAACCTGGTCTTCGGTTTCTCTAAGGCCCGCGGTGTCTGTGACATTGATCGGCACGCCATCGATTTGAATGTGTTGTCGCAACAAGTCGCGCGTGGTGCCAGGAATATCGGTGACGATGGCCGTTTCAGCCCCTGCCAGGCAATTGAGCAGGCTGGACTTGCCCGCGTTCGGAGCACCGGCAATCACCAGGTTCAGGCCGTTTCGCAACAGCTGGCCGCGCTGGCTTTGTGCCAGTAGATGCGCAAGCTCGGCAGCCAATGCGGCAACGCGATCGCCGATGTCCGACTCGGCCAGGAAGTCGATTTCTTCGTCTGGAAAGTCGATTGCAGACTCAACGAATACGCGGATCTCGACCAGCTTCAGTAGCAGCGCGTTCACCCGATTCGAAAAATCGCCCTGCAGGCTACGGTTAGCCGCGCGAACCGCAACTTCCGTTGAGCCTTCAATCAGGTCAGCAATGGCCTCAGCCTGCACCAGATCCATGCGGTTGTTGAGAAAAGCACGCTCGCTGAATTCGCCAGGTCGAGCGTGGCGGGCACCCAGTTCGATCACTCTGGCCAGGGTCATCGACATCACTACCTGACCGCCGTGGCCATGCAGTTCGATCACCGGCTCGCCAGTAAATGAGTTGTCGCCTGGAAAGTGAATCAGCAGACCGTGGTCTATGCTGCGACCTTGCTGATCAGAGAACACGCGCAGAGCAGCGGTGCGTGCGGCCGGTAGGGGTTTTGCAGTGAGCTGTTCGGCAATGGTGGGCGCATTCGGCCCGGATACGCGAACGATACCAACGCCGCCATTGCCCGCTGGTGTGGCAATGGCGGCAATCGTATCGGTATGTGAGCTCACGGCGTGTCGGAGGCGTCCCTACTTGCCGCCGGCTTCAATGCGTTTGGTGATGAACCACTGCTGCGCCAGAGACAACACGCTGTTGACTGTCCAGTACAACACCAATCCTGCCGGGAAAAAGGCGAACATCACCGAAAACACAATCGGCATCGACATCAGGATCTTCTGCTGCATCGGATCCATGCCCGGATTCGGTGACAGCTTCTGACTCATAAACATGGCCGCGCCGTTGATGACTGGCAATACGAAGTAAGGGTCAGGCGCACTCAGATTCTGGATCCACAGCATGAACGGTGCCTGACGCAGCTCGACACTTTCGAGCAAAACCCAATACAGCGAGATAAAGACCGGAATCTGCACCAGAACCGGCAGGCAGCCGCCCATGGGGTTGATCTTCTCGGTCTTGTACAGGTCCATCATCGCCTGGTTGAGTTTCTGCTTGTCCTCGCCGAAGCGTTCTTTCAAGGCAACGATGCGCGGCTGCACCTTGCGCATGCGGGCGATCGAGCGGTACTGCGCTTCTGACAGCTTGAAGAAGGCGGCCTTGATGACGATGGTCAGCAAGATGATAGCGAAACCCCAGTTCTGCACCAGCGCATGAAGCTTTTCCAGACCCCAGAACAACAGCTTTGAAAATGGCGTCAGAATGCCGTAATCGACGGTGAGCTCAAGACCGGGTGCGATGTCTTCAATGCGGTCTTGCAGTTTGGGCCCAACAAACAATTGGTTGTTTTGCGTACTGGTGGCGCCAGCGGCAACGGTCAGCGCAGGACTCATCTGCCGAATGATATAGCGTCGAGGCGAGCCGGCCGGGTCCCAATGTTGTGTGGTGTAGCGGTTGGTTTGTGCGCTCGGTGGTATCCATGCAGAGACAAAGTAATGTTGCACCATGGCTGCCCAGCCCCCGGCGATATCGCGATTGACCGCTTCATCATCGAGGTCATCGAAGGTGTATTTCTCGTACTTATCCTCGTCGCTGTACAGGCCAGCGCCGGCAAAGCTGAACTTTTCCGGTTGGGTAAAGCCACGGTCGTCGTTCCTGAACGGGTCAACGCGTTGCAGCTGGCGATAGGCGGCAGCTGACCAGGCCAGGCCACTACTATTGACGATGGTGTCTTCGACTTCGATCAGATACTCACCACGCGTGAATCGATAGGTTCGGGTGATAACAACGCCATTGTCAGCGGTCCAGGTCAGTGGAACTTCCAGCGTTTGTTGGCTGCCAGACAGGCGGTATTCATTCGATGCAGAGCGATACACGGCGCGATGGTCTGGCGCCTGATCGTTGGCGCTGACGTAACCGGCTTGCGCCGCGTAATAGCCACCGACTGAATCGTTGAACAGGATCACCGGCTGCTCAGGCGTATCCACTTCTTCTGGATAGGTCAGCAGCTTGGCACCGATAACGCCAGCCCCTTCCAGGGTCAGCTCGACCTCAAGGACGTCGGTGGTTACGGTCACCGTGCCGGCGCTGCTGCTGGCAACGGCCGGTGCCGCGACTGCGCCCGGGTCAATCGGGGCGGCCGGCAGGTCAGCACCCGGCTCAGCGGCCGGAGGCATCAATGCAGCGTCAGGGGTAGGCTCCAGGTTGCCGACCGGGGCAGGATTTTCGCCATTCACTTGCGAGGCTTGCTGCGGTTGCACGCCATAATCAGCCATCCAGGCCTGGTACAGCATGATGCTGCATGCAGCGATGGCAATCAGCAGGAAAGTGCGGGCGTTATTCATTGATTATCAGCCTGGTAGGACACGGTACAGTGGACTATGCAACGCAGTGCATTAACAAGTGCGCGTGGTCATGGCGCGTCGCCACAAATTCGCCAGCGAGTTTGCCAGTTCATTATTACTTGCCTGTTTCGCCGCGGGCCTGGGCAACACGACGAAGTCACGCACACCGATGGATGACCGATGCTGGCGAAAGGATTCGCGAACCAAACGCTTCAGTCGATTGCGATCAACCGCTCTTTTTGCGGCTTTTTTTGATACCACGAGTCCGACACGAGCGTCGTCAACTTGCGGTTGATGCCGGCTCAGGACGGTGAAGTAGCGATCAGCAACTCGGCTGGCTTTGGCGAAAACGAAATCGAAATCGCCTTTACACGTCAACCGCGCGGTGCGCGGAAACGCGAACGACGGAGTTTGAGACGGGTCGGTCACAGCGAACAGTCCCGCCTCGACATCCGGGTCGAGACGACCGATTAGGCCGTCAGGCGCTTGCGACCCTTGGCACGACGAGCGTTGATCACAGCGCGGCCGCCGCGGGTGGCCATACGAGCACGAAAACCGTGGGTGCGTGCGCGCTTCAGATTACTCGGTTGAAACGTACGTTTCATGTCAGCTTCCTCAAAAAATGTCCAGGCACACGCCATCAGCACGGCGCGCGCGAAAAAAGAGGGGAATTGTACGTCGCCGGCGGCGGGGGGTCAAACGGTAAATGGTTTTGTTGAGCAAGGCCGGCACCCGCTTGAGCCCCTCATCCGACCGCGCCTCTGGCGCGCCCACCTTCTCCCAGCGGGAGAAGGAATTTGTTCGTGCGGCCGCCCAATGCCTGGCATGCCCGGCGATGAGCAGGTCTTGTTCTCGTCAGAAAGGAGGACCAACGCGTAGACGATTAGGCCGTCAGCTGCCACGAAGGCAAGGAAATCCCTTCTCCCGTGGGAGAAGGTGGCTGCGCGGAACGTGCAGACGGATGAGGGGCGCAATCTGTTCGTACCCTTCTAAACGCGCTCTCGGATGAGGGCTCGGTTTGGTTATGGGGATTTAATGGAATGCATGTCAAACTAACTACGACACTATTCGTACGAATTGAATCGTGGTATAGTCAGTCCTCGATAAGCGCACGAGAGGAGGGACTAAATGTCTTATCAAAAGCTAAAAAGCAATAATGGGAATGGTGTTTCGATCACATCTGTAGCACTTGTTCTAGCTGTGACGTTGAGTACGGCATGTACGGCTGTGCCACCCAAGCAAAACATGGGTGAGTTGATCGCGTCGGATGGCGTGCGAGCGCTGTTTGAGAAAGACCCGAAGTTGGCTGTGTTACAAGCCGATGGCACTCGCGTGAAGTGTCGCCAGATCAAGCGGGTAGGTACGCACATCCATTCCAGAATGTGTATGACCGTCGATGAATGGGCGGCTAGAGAGCGCGCGTTGGACAAAACCAAGACCGACTTGTTGGCTGGCGTCTGCACCAAGTCTGGGCGCATCCCCAGCCAGGCCCTGAACGAAGCCTACTGTAATAGGTTTTGATTTATTGGCCCGGTCGGGACAGGCTGGGTGAAATCCGAGGCTGACACTGGTCTGGACGGATATCAGATTCCCTTTGCTTCGCGGCTGGCCTGGTATGCAGCGCCGGTCGCGAACGCGGCTGTCAGGGCTGCCGGGACGCCAATCCATAGCCAGGTCGATAGCTCGTTGTTTGTAAATGCGCCGATGACAGTGCCATGCCCAACCAGAAAACGCAGGATGGTCCAGCCGATGGCAGCAACGCCAACGGCGATGGCAGCGGCAACCAACTGGCCTTCCTGGCCCTCTTTCAAGCGATTGACGAAAGCGATCATCAGCAAGCCCAGCGAAGTAAGACCTACCGTGGCGATCTGGATGGCGCTCAGTAACAGCAGATAGCCAAATGCCTCGCCGTCCGACCCGTTGACCCATTTCAGAACGCCGATGGCCGCAGGTA